>JAKAUH010000110.1 GCA_021818605.1 Planctomycetota bacterium | reverse complement strand
AAGGATGTGGTCGGCATGCTCCGCTCGTTCGACTACGCCGCCCATGCCGCGCTCTTCGAGCGGACGAAGGACGGCGCCGGCGACTTCGCCCGGCTCGAGCCCTGGGCGCGGTTCTGGCGAACCTGGGCGTCGGCGATCTTCTGGCGCGAGTATCGGAACGTGGCAGGCGAGGCGTCGTATCTGCCGGGCGATCGGAATTCGCTCCGCCTGCTCCTCGACGCCAACCTGCTCGACAAGGCGCTGTACGAACTGCTCTACGAGCTGAACAACCGGCCGGACTGGGTGCGCATCCCGCTTCAGGGCATCGCCGCGCTGATCGGTCCGGAAGCCGACTCGGACTCGTCCGGGCCGGCGAGCGACGCCGGTTCGCGCCTGAGCGACCTGGACCTGTATCTCCTCGACGAGGGGACGCATTACCGCTCGTATGAGAAACTGGGAGCCCACGTCGCCACGAGGAACGGTGTACGAGGCGTGGTGTTCGCGGTCTGGGCGCCAAATGCGGGCGCAGTCTCGGTCGTCGGCGATTTCAACGGCTGGGACGCATCGGCCAGCCCGCTGACCCGAAGCAGCCAGGGGGGCATCTGGGAGTCGTTCCTGACTGGTGTTGAGCCGGGCGCGCTCTATCGCTACTCGATCCAGCCGCGCGGGTCGAGCCGGCGGATCGAGAAGGCCGATCCCCATGGCGTCTTCGCCGAACGGCGGCCAGGCACGGCGTCGCGAGTCTGGGACCTGTCGCGATACCAGTGGGGCGACGGCGACTGGGTGGCCGCGCGCGCGAAAACCCAGGCGCCCGATGCGTCGCTGTCGATCTATGAGGTCCACCTCGGCTCGTGGATGCGCGTGCCCGAGTCGGAGAATCGCTGGCTTTCGTATCGCGAGCTGGCCCCGAGGCTCGCCGACTACGCCGAGGAGATGGGCTTCACCCACGTCGAGCTGATGCCGGTCGCCGAGCATCCGTTCGACGGTTCGTGGGGCTACGAGCAGGTCGGACCGTACGCCCCGACCAGCCGCTTCGGCACCCCGGACGACTTCCGGTTCCTGGTGGATACGCTGCATCAGCGCGGGATCGGCGTCCTGCTCGACTGGGTCCCCGCGCATTTTCCCAACGACCAGCACGGGCTTTCACTGTTCGACGGCACGCATCTGTACGAGAACTCCGACCCGCGCCGGAGCCTTTACAAGGAATGGAACACGTTCGCCTACGACCACGGACGCCCGCAGGTCGCCAACTTCCTGATCAGCAACGCCCTCTACTGGATCGACGTACATCACATCGACGGCCTGCGGGTCGACGCCGTGGCGTCGATGCTGTACCTGGATTACTCGCGCAAACCGGGCGAGTGGTTGCCCAACGAGTTTGGCGGCCGCGAGAACCTCGAGGCGATCGCGTTCCTGCGCCGGATGAATGACCAGGTGCACATGGAGTTTCCTTTTACGCTCATGATCGCTGAGGAATCGACCTCGTGGCCGATGGTGTCGCGGCCGACGAGCATGGGCGGCCTGGGGTTCGACATGAAGTGGGACATGGGCTGGATGCACGACACGCTCGATTACTTCGGCCACGACCCGATCCACCGCAAGTACCACCACGACCTGCTCACGTTTCGCGGCATGTACGCGTTCAACGAGAACTTCGTATTGCCGCTGTCGCACGATGAGGTCGTGCACGGCAAGGGCTCGCTGGTTAACAAGATGCCCGGCGACGACTGGCAGAAGTTTGCCAACCTGCGGCTCCTGTTCGGCTGGATGCACGCCCAGCCGGGCAAGAAGCTTCTCTTCATGGGCGATGAGTTCGGCCAGGGGCGCGAGTGGAACCACGACACCAGCCTGGACTGGCACCTGCTGGATGAGCCGCTCCGCCGAGGTCTCAGACGGTGGGTCCGCGACCTGAACACAGCGCACCGGGGCGTGCCCGCGCTACACCAGCAGGACTTCCGGCCCGAGGGTTTCGGCTGGGCCGACGTGAGCGACGTCGAGCAGAGCGTGATCGGCCTGTTCCGCCGGGGGATACCGTCCGACGACATCGTTTTGTTCGCGTTCAACTTCACGCCGGTGCCGCGGCACAATTATCGTTTCGGCGTACCGCGATCGGGGTTCTGGCGTGAGATCCTCAACTCCGATGCGCCGCTCTACGGTGGCAGCGGGCAGGGCAATATCGGCGGCGCCGAGACCACGCCTGTCGGGTGGCACGGTCAGCTTCAGTCGGTGAACCTGGTCCTGCCGCCGCTGGGGATGGTGGCGCTCAAGTGGGCGGGCAAGCCCGCCTGAGATCACCTCGGGTCTGGGCGAACTGTTCATCGGGAGCGGCGAATGCCGCTGCGCTTCCCCTTGTCACCCTGCGCCCAGTCGTTACGCTGAATGAATCGGCGCGATGTCTCGCCCCGAGCTTGAGCGTTCGTTCGAGGCCCCACCGCGAGCCGCGGGCATGAGCGTTTCTTACACCACGTTGGTCCGGGGTTTCACGCCCCAGCGCAATCCGCTCTGCCGGCCGTACGAGGTCGACCGGGTGCTGCATCGCTGTTTTCGCTCGGACATTCTGCCCGATCGCGCCGAGTATCCGCGGTTCCAGGACACGGACATCTTCGGCGGGCTGTATCTCACGACCCGCTTGTGGAAGGACCGCGTCGAGGCACCCCAGACCGATCACCCGCACGAAACGCTGCTCGACCTTCTCTTCTGGGACGACGCGTTCCCACGCAAGCCGCTCTGCATCCTGGGAATGGTCGGGGCGGGCAAGTCGACGCTGATCGACTATTACCTCCGCTGCTATTGCCCCACCCACGGCAGCCGACGCGCCGAGTTCGATCGCAAGCTCGTTTTGTACTTCGACGCCCGGACGATTCGCGATAATACCGATTTCTACCACCGCTTCTTCCTGTTTCTCCAGTCCGAGATGCGGATCCGATGCCTCGAGCGCGGGTTCGACCTCGACGAGGCCGTCCGCCGGCGCCCGACCCAGCCGCAAAACGTCCGCCAGTGGGTCCACGCCGCGCTTGAGGAGCTGACTCGTGTCCCCGGTAAGCCGTCATCGTGGGCGACGCAACCCTCGCCGTTCCCGTATGTCGTGCTCGTCGTGGACAATCTCGATCAGTCCTCGATCGACGTCCAGATCCGGGCGATCACCGAGGTCGAGCAATGGCTGCGCACCCCGTCGATCCGCCTCAGCCGGGCGATCCTGCCGATGTGGCCGAGCACCTTCCGCAAGCTTCAGAACCACCAGTTCAACCTGCTGCACGGGGCCCGCGTGTTCGAGATCGGTCCGATCGACTGCCACGATCTGATGGCCAACCGCGAGCGCGCGGCGGGCGAGTTCCTCCAGCGCTACGTCGCGCCCGGATCACACTCGGTGGTCGACTACATGACCCAGATCACCCGGCTGGGCCGCGAGCGGCTCTTGCCCCGGATCAAGGCGCTGGCGCACGAGAACCTGCGGCTTACCCTGTCGCTCTGGGAATCCTTTCTCTGCGGCGATGCGGCCTACAGCATCTGGAAACAGATCAAGCACAATCCCGACTCGCGGCGGAGCTTCGACTACGAGTTGCTCGACGCGCTTCTCGTCGGCACGAATGACGCGTTCGACCACGACGAACACCGGATCGCCAACCTGTTCTCGATGGGCGCGGGGCGAGTCCGGCCGCGCGACCTGCTCATCGGGCATCACGCGCTCCAGCTTCTGGGACAGGACCGGCACTCGCAGACCGACCTGCATCAGGCGCTCCGGAGCCTCGGCTACGCCGAGGCGAATATCCAGGTCGTCGAGAAATCTCTCCTGACGTTCAACTTCCTCCACGAGGAGCCGTCCGGCGGCAAGAAGGTCGAGTACGAGATCCATGAGGACGTCGTTCACGAGTACCTGGCGCTCCGGTTCGAGCCCGCGTATGTGGACAACGTCGCGATGGTGACGCCCGTCGATCCGAAATACCTGCCGAGGATGTGCCGGACCCGCGGCGATCGCGCCGAGGACTTCACCCGCCGCGTCGCCACCACGCTCGCGTTTCTCGAGTTTATCCGCGAGTGCGAGGACGCCTTCCGCGATCCCAGGCGCGTTGCCAATACGCCCAGCGAGGTGTTCATCAAGGCACTTGAGTCATTGAGGATCGCCTGCCTCTGGAAGCCGATGGCCCTGCGCTATCACGACCGGCTGGTCGGCCTTCGGGATAGCGGCTACCTCCGCACGATCGACCCCGATTGGTGGGACGCCACAATCGGCGATCCGCTTTTCGACCTGGCCCGGCAGGCCGACGACTGGCTGCGCCCGCGAGCGGGGTAACGAGCATCCGCTCTCCGATCGGTCGCCGTCATTTCAGGCGTTCCGCGCCACGCGGAATCCGAACCACCAGGTGAGCATTTGCGTTTCATTCGGCTCCCACGAGACGCGGGCGGCTGAGCGTAGACTCGCCGCCGGGTGGTGCCACGAACCGCCGCGGAGCACCCGCGCCGTCCCACGCGCCGGGCCGGTCGGGTCGATACAGGCCGATGGATCATACGGCCCGTACCAGTCCCAGCACCATTCCCAGACGTTGCCGTGCATGTCGTGCAGGCCCCAGGCGTGGGCCGGCCAGTGTCCGACCGGCTGAACCGACTCGCCCGAGTTGTCCTGGAACCACGCGTGATTCGCGAGTAAAGCGGGATCGTCGCCGAAGTTGTAGGCCGTCAAGGTCCCTGCGCGACAGGCGTATTCCCACTCGGCCTCGGTGGGCAGGCGATAGCCGGGTCCGCCGTCGGGCGTGACATTCTCGCCGTCGATCCGGTAATAGGCGGGCAGGTCCTCCACCTCGCTGAGTGCATTGCAGAAGTGGACGGCGTCGAGCCAGTTCACGCTCTCCATCGGCGCCGTGGGCCGGCCGTCGAAATAAGGTCGTGCCGCGTTGCCCATCAGTCGGCGATACTGCGCCTGCGTGACCGGATACACGCCGAGCAAGAAATCGTGAGTGATCGTCACCCGGCGAACAGGCCCCTCATCGCCGAAGGCGTCCGTGTCGGAGCCCATGAGGAACGACCCGGCCGGGATTCGGGACAGGATCAGGACATCGGCGCCGGGGGGCAAGGCAACGGTCGGCGACAGGTCGGCCGCGGCGGTTCCGTGGATCTGTCGGCTTCGCAGGCAGTCCGTCGCCGGGACGCCCAGCATCTCGCCCAGCTCGTCGGCCATCGCGAGCATCGAGTGATATCGATCAGAAGGTCGGGGTGCCGTGGCCTTGCGGAAGGCCGCGTCGATCCGAGAATCCAGTCCCTCGCGCAGGTGGGACGGAACCCGAGTGAGCCCGTCGCGAATCTCGGCGATGATCGCGCCGCGGTTCTGGTCCTCGAGCTCAGTGCGGTACGGGAACTCGCCGGTGAGCAGTCGGAACATCACAACGCCCAGAGAATAGATATCGGTCGACCGATCAATGGCCGCGCGCGCGCCGTCGAACTGCTCGGGCGACATGTAGAGCAGGGAGCCGAGGACCTGATGGACCTCGGTGAGCCGGGCCTCGAGCGGGCGGTCGGTGAGTAGTGCCAGGCCGAAGTCGGCGATCCTGGGTCGGCCGTCGGCGCCGAAGAGGACGTTCGTCGGCTTGATGTCGCGGTGGACGACGCCGTGCCGGTGCGCGTGCTCCAGCCCCATCGCCAGCGTGCGCACGAGCGCCAGCACCTCACCGATGGAGGCGTCGCGGTACGCCCGCACGCGGGCCTCGAGCGAACCACCCTGGAGAAACTCCATCGTGAGGAACGGCGGAACGTGGTCGACGCCGTGGTCGATCAGCTTGCAAAGGTTCTCGTGGTCGAGCCGCCGGACGGCCTCGACCTCGATCTGGAACCGCTCGAGCAGGTCGCGCGATGGCTTCCCCGTGCCCAGCGGGATCTTCAGCGCCACCTCGCGATCGAGCCGGTAGTCCCGCGCCCGGTAGACCTCGCCCATCCCGCCGCCGCCGATCCGCTCAAGAATGTGATAGCGGATCGTCCGATTGAGCTCCGCCGGTCCAAAAGGCGCCGATGGGCGAAATGACTGCTGGCAGGCGGGGCAGGCGCTCTCCTTCCCAAGATGGGCGCCTTCGACCTCGACGTAACGCTGACAGCGGGGATTGGTGCAGCACGCGCGAAAGAGCATCGCGTGGGGACCTGGGCAGACAGGGTGTGGGACGGGTCGGCCGGGTACGTCTGGGTAAGATTCTCGGGAAACGGCCTGCGACTTGCAACGCTGGGACCGGAAAAAGCCACCACGAAGACAGGAGGCTCAACCCATGCGACTGGCCGGCAAGCGGGCCGTCATCACGGGGAGCGGTCGCGGTATCGGTCGCGCGATCGCGATCCGGTTCGCCGCCGACGGGGCGGACATCGTCATCAACGACCTGAATGTTCAGGGCGAGGCGCTCCAGACCCTGGCGCAGGTCGAGGCGCACGGACGACGGGGCGTGCTGATCCAGGCCGACCTCTCGCAAACGGACCAGACCCGGCGGCTGATCGACGAGGCGTTCGCGCAGCTCGGGCCAATCGACGTGCTGGTCAACAACGCCGGCATCGAGAAGCGCTCGCCGTTCGCCGATGTCCGCGAGGAGGACTACGACTTGGTCCTGGACGTCAATCTGAAGGGGGCGTTCTTCACCACGCAGGCCTTTGTCCGCCAGCTCATCGCCGCGCGCCGTCCCGGCAAGGTCATCTTCATCAGCTCGGTGCACGAGGAGCTGCCGTTCCCGGGTTTCTCCACCTATTGCGCCAGCAAGGGCGGCATGCAGCTTTTGACCCGAGACCTGGCTGTCGAGCTCGGCCCGCACGGGATCACGGTGAATGGCGTCGCCCCGGGCGCGATCGCAACCGAGATCAATCGCGCTCTACTCGACGACCAACCGCGGGTCGCCCGACTGCTCGAGCAGATCCCGCTCGGCCGGATGGGCAAGCCCGAGGACGTCGCCGCCGTGGCTGCGTTCCTCGCGTCCTCTGACGGCGACTACGTCACGGGCTCGACGTACTACGTCGACGGCGGGCTCGCCTGGAACTATCGGGAATGACAGAGAGTTCGAGGCCGAGGCTTCGTACGTTGGGGTGGGTCCGGCGGTGCAATGCCCGCCGACCCACCCCAGTTTCATTTCTGACGACCGTTTTCCTTCCGCGTCTCATCGAGTCGTGAAAGAGGGTCGCCGACGCGATGTTGCCGATGATGTACCAGACGTTCCTGCTCGTTTATGCATCGGCCCTGCGGCCCGGCGTTTTCTTCACGGCCATGAAACGCCCGACTGGTGTTTCATGGCTATTCCGGTTGGGGAAGGGACTTCCTCTTCAAGGGGCGCCAGGTCTTCGCGAGCTCGTCGATCGCGATGGATTGATCGACCGGGAGGTCTCGGAACACCTGCGTCGTCCCGCTGGCTGGCCAGTGGATCTCGATCAGCGCGACGCGATCGGCAGAGCCCAGGCCGATGGTTTGCTCGAGCGGATTGGCGCCGAAGCTGCTGCCAGAAGAGACAGCGCGGTGGATCGACCGGGGTTCGGGTCCGGCCGTGACGACACGAATCCGCGCTCCGATGGCGGCCCGATTGGTCCTAGTGCCGGTGAGCTTCACGGTCAGCCAGTGGTTTTTCTGGCCGGGGTTCTGGAACAGGATGTTGTGATACTTATCGCCGTTGACAGCTCCGCCGGTCTGGACGAACAGGTCGACATCGCCGTCGAGGTCCCAGTCGCCACACGCCACGCCATGGCCCTTCTGGAGATGGCCGGTTCCCGAGGTTCCGGTGATCTCAGCAAATCGCTGACCTCCCACGTTCCGCAACATCCGGTTCGGCACGAGGCTGGCGAAGCTCGGTTCGCCTGTGCCGAGGTACATGTCGAGAAAACCGTCGCTATCGAAATCCGCGAAGTTGCTCCCCATTGACGAGAACACGAGATCGAGCCCAGCTTCCCGTGTCCGGTCCTCGAAGCCCGTGCCGCCAAGGTTGCGGAAAAGCCTGTTTGTGTTCAATATGTTGTGCGGCTGACCGGTCAGGCCCTTGACGACATCGGCGACAGTACGGTCGTAGCAGGTGGCGAAGATGTCCAGCCAGCCATCGTTGTCATAGTCCCATGACCAGCATGAGAAACCGTGCTTTGGTCCGTCGATGCCCAGCTCCAAGGTGGCGTCGCGGAAAGTGCCATCGCGATTGTTGCGATAGAATTCGGCCGAACCACCGAGGTTGTTGAGGAACAGGTCGGGATAATCGTCGTTATTGAAGTCAATCCAGGCCGCGCCCTTGCAGAAGAAAGAATGGGCGACATTTGCTCGTAGACCAGACCGCGCTGAAACCTCCTCGAAGGTTCCGTCCTTTCGGTTGTGAAACAGGCGGTTCGGCTGCTTTTCGCAGCAGACGAACAGGTCGAGCCAGCCGTCGTTGTCGTAGTCCGCCCACGAAGCGGAATTGGAGTTCACCGGGTCCAGCAGACCGGCCTGCTGCGTGACGTCAGTAAAATGCCAGTTACCGTCGTTGCGAAGCAGGCTCGGGCGGATTCCGATCGGCAGCCAGGCGCCTCGGGCGATATACAGGTCCATCAAGCCATCATTGTTATAATCGGTCTGCACACAGAACAGGCCGCCAAGCTGGTCCGTCACGCCAGCGGCACGGCTGCGGTTCTCGAAGGTTCCGTCGCCCTTGTTTCGATAGAGAAACAGAGGCTCGGTCGGGTCGAAGCTGGACACGGCCAGGTCGAGACGGCCGTCGTTGTCGAAATCCTCCATGACGGCGCCGCCGGCCTGGTTGAACTTGTTCACACCAACCAGGTGACCAACATCGCGGAACCGGCCAATGTTGAACTCAGAATTCCGGTAACGATCGAGTCCGATCAAGTAGCGCGGGTCGACGCGATCGGGATGCTCTCCCAGGGTCATGTGAGCGACGTTTAGCAGCCATCGGACCTCGAGGTCATCCGGGAACTCCTCGAGATATTCGGTAAAGTGGCCGATGGCCTGGCGCGACCCGGACGGGTTGAAATGGATTGCGGACGAGGCGATGGGCAGGATGCACGAACTCTCGCCCCGGCAATTGATGCAATTCTCATTCTCGCCTCGCCGCATCGCGGCAACCCCCTGGAAGTAGATGATTGTGTAGAGCATCGACTCCGCCAGAAGGGGATCTCGCTCGACCCGGGACCGGGCCTCTTGAAGAACCGCGTAAGCGCGCCCAGGTTCTCCTTCGCTGTTCAGGAGCATGGCCTTGAAGATGAGCAGGTCCATCGCCATCTTCGGATCGAGACCCGCACCCACACGCTCGAGTGCCGCATCGAGCTTCTCAAGGGCCTTATACCCCGGTCGCTTCCACGAGGCCGCGATCGACTCCATCGACGAGTCCGGGTCCCATGGCGGGAGGGTGGACACCATCGGGCCATAGCCGCTGGTGTCCAGACTCCCGCGAGGACGGAAGGTCGGACGCCCTCGCGCGGCGCCATCAGAATCGGCTGGGAAAACCGCCGTGGAACGGCTCGTGCTCCCTTGGCTCGACGCCTCGACGAGCCGTCCGTCAGGAGCGGCGGACGTGGCGACGTACATGCCGAACCCAACGATCACCGCGAAGGCCAGCCATCCCAGCGACCTGGTTACAACGACCCGAGTACGACCACTCTCCGTTTGTGCTCTGACTGTCATGGAAATCTCCGGTAGAAAGTGCGATGTCGCCGTACCGGACGGGTATGGGATCGCGCTCGTCTCCGCATGCAGATCCCCCTCGCGGCTATTGCGCGCACCCCGATCGTCCCGCCGATTGCGACGAATATGAACGAATGTATTTAGAACGGACGATGAACACTGCGCCCGAGACGGGCGAGGGCTGTTCTGACGCCCCGCGCGTCTCGTCGCCGTCGGGCGATGTATGTGGGGTCAATGCGGATGAGTGTCGATACAGCGTTCGCGCTCTTGCAGGTGCCGCGTGAGCGACGAGCTGGCGATCGGCGCCTGGTTCGGCGCGCGCAAACTCATCACGATCCGGCGCAGCCGAATCGACGCCCTAGCCCTGAACTCGATGCGGGAACGCGGTTCGAGCATTCTGGCCCAGCCAGATCTCTCGCGGTGGTCGGAAGGGACGCGATGACCCGGTCCTGAGACAGGGCAGGCTCAGGTCTGGCACCCATCGGCAAGATGTTGAGGGGAATTGATCGGTCGAGGATGCGTGCCACGCCCAGGTTTCGATCGGGATCAC
>JAKAUH010000457.1 GCA_021818605.1 Planctomycetota bacterium | reverse complement strand
TGAGACCTATTCGCCGAGCGCCTTCGCGCTGCACTCGCCCTTCGACAGCGTGGTATCCGGTAACACGGTCACGCAGAGTGATCCCGCCGGCCACGAGTTTCGCCTGGTCGTCATGGCCGTCTCGGGCGCGAACAACACGATCTCGGGCAACAGCTTCGGCGGCGGCGGCCAGATCGGCAACGAGATGACCTACGACGCCGGATCGCAGTCCTTCGAGGGCATCAACAGCCCCGAGATCATCATCGCCGAGAGCACCTATGGCGTGCTGTTCGAGGGGCGGCCAGCGTCGGTCTCGGCCGATGGGCGCGTTCTGGTCCTCACCGGCCTGCGGGCGCAGGCCGTGCCCGAGATGACGGGCCCGGGGTTGGTCGTCTCGATCCTCGCCGGCGTGAATGCCGACGGCTCGTCCAACCTCTCGCTCGCCGGACAGTGGATCCCGGTCGCTCAGCAGGCCGGGCTCACGAGTAACTCGATCGAGCTCCTGCTCCAGAATCCGCTACCCGCGCCCCCCGAGGGGGGATATCTGAACATCGAGGTCACCGGCGGCTTTGTGAATAACACGATCTCGGGCAACACGATCGACCTGACCGGCCGGTCTTCTACCGGGATCAAGCTCGACGGCGAGGACTACGGCACGACGATCGCGAACAACCACTTCATCGGTGGGACGATCTACGATGGCGGCTACACCGGAACGGCCATCTTCGTCGGCGGCGCCATCGGGTCGGCGCCGAGCCAGGGCGTGCCGTTCCCGACCCCCTGGGGCTGGACGGCGCTGCCGAGTCTGGGCGCCGTGATCGAGGGAAACACGATCGAGGACTCGCTCGGCGGGATTCAGATCGGCGTCGAGCACGGCGTGAACTACTGGGCCTCGACCGTCGGGACGGCCAGCGAGACCGGTCGCGTCTTTGTCACGGCGTCGGTGACGGACAATACCTTTGTCTGGGATTCCTCGTTCCTGCAGGCGTGGCAGAGTCAATACGTCGCTCAGGGGAATGACCCCGCCCAGTCGAGCACGCCGCCCACGATCACGATCGGCAGCGGCTATAGCAGCGAGGCGCCCGGGCCCTATGCCGGCCCGCGCTTCCCCTGGACTGTCGGCAACACGATGACGCTTTTCGGCGCGGACCAGCCGATCTTTGTCGACCCGACCGAGAACGACGTGACCGTGTCGGGGAACACCGTCGAGCTCCAGTCATCGTCCGGCACGACGACCGAGACCGGTCCCTCCGGCCAGGTCTACGCCGCCATTGTCAACGGCGCCGTCGTAGCCCCGACCCTGCCGATCGAGACCTACAACAATCTCCCGTACTGGGCATTCAACCTCGATAATCTCGACATCGCCGGGCCGGGTCCGACGCCAACTCCAACTCCAACTCCAACTCCGACTCCAACCCCAACTCCGACGCCGACGCCTGCACCGACGCCGACGCCGACTCCTGTCTCGACGCCGACGCCGACGCCGACGCCTGCACCGACGCCGACGCCTGCACCGACGCCGACGCCTGTCTCGACGCCGACGCCTGCACCGACGCCGACTCCCGTTACCTTGCCGGCTGCTCCGATCGACCTGACGGCGGTTGCGAGCGGTACGACGTCGATCTCGCTGACCTGGGCGCCCTCACCGGGCGCGACGAGTTACCTGGTGGAGCGAAGTCAACCCGGCGGGATCTGGGTCGTGATCGCGGGGGAGGTGGTGGGGCCTTCGTATCTCGATACCGGGCTGTTGCCCGCGACGAGTTATCAGTACACCGTCCTTGCCCGGTCGGCGGCCGGCCTGTCGGTCGCGAGTGCGGCGGCGACCGCGCAGACGGGGACAGGGTCGGACACCCTGATGATCCAGCCGCTGGTGATCGACGCGACGCGCGGTCAGGTCTACAACGGCACCGTCGCGACGTTCACGGACGCGAATGTCCTGGCGGCGGCGGGGAGCTTCGCGGCGATGATTCACTGGGGCGACGGCCGGATGTCGCGGGGTCGGGTGGCCGGCGCGAACGGTCAATTCGAGGTGATCGGGCAGCATCGCTATTTCGGCCCGGGCCGATTCTCGATCCGCGTGAACGTCTCGATGTCGTCGCCGGCGCGGACGGCTTCAACGGTGAGCACGGCGGCGGTCGGCCGCCCGTTCAACAAGGTCTTCCGGCGCGTCCCGCACTTTCGCCGCGGCCCGGCTCGGTTTCTCCGCCGCCACTGATCGTCGGTCGGCCGTTCGTCGGACCGATGTTGTCGTCGGTTCGGAGGTATTCGGGAATGAACGACGAATCACACGAAGGGGACGAATCAGATGAAGGCCGATACGTGTCTGCATTTGGACTAGTCATGTCAGTCGTGACTGAGACGATCTAGCCGATCGGCCGCCGACTCAATCGGGCACCACGACGTAAGTGCGCTGCCCCTTCTTGACGACGATCCGCGGCGAGAAGAGCTCGCGGGTGCGACAGAGCAGCCAGTGGCCGCAGGGCACGAGCAGGGGGCGGACGAGGGTGGCGTCGATGAGGATGCCGACGACCAGCGCGAACCCGAGCTGCCGCAGCGAGCCGAGCGGACTGATCAGAAACGACGCGAAGCTCGTCGCGGTGATCGCGGCGGCCGAGCTGATCAGACCGCCGGTGTGGCCGATCGCGCGGACGATCCCGCGTCTCAGGCCGCGCTTCCGCGACTCTTCATTCAGCCGGGTCATCAGGAAGACGTTGTAATCGACGCCCACCGCGATAAGCAGGACAAAGAGGAAATAGGGGACCTTCCAGTCGAGCCCCTGCGCTCCCAGGAGAGTCACGAAGACCAGGTGTGTCGTGCCGAGGGCGAAGGCGTAGGTGAGGACCATCGTCCCGACGAGGTTCAGGCAGGCCAGCGGGTCGCGCAGCGCGATGAAGAGCACGAGGATCACGCCGATCGGCACGATGAACCAGCTCTGCACCTGATCGGAGCGGGTGAGGTCGCGGATATCCGCCGATTCGGCATTGGCGCCGGCGAGCTTCGCGGTGACGTGGACGCCCTCGTACTCGCCCACAAAGTCGTGGATCCGCCGCCGCAACACCAGCACCTGGTTCATCGCGTCGTTCGAGAAGATCCGGTCGGATTGCGTCACGTCGATCCGGGCGCGATGGCCGTCGGGCGTGATGTACGCGGCGAAGCTGCGGAGCAGTTCGGGATGCTCGTGGATCGTCTCATCATTGATGAGCAGGCGATCCAGCGCGCGGCGGCCGACGGGGTCGTTCAGGATCGAGGTCACCTCGCGGTGGGCCCGGCTGGCGCCCTCGGCGATCTGCGCGGCCCCATCCGCGGCGCGGGTCAACTCGCGGAGCAAAACCTCGGGCGGCGTCTCGACCTTCGGTCTGGCCGGGTCGACCGGCGGGGCTGGCTTGCGCAGTGGGACCGACGGCGTCCGGCCGGGCATCGCGACGGGCGGCTTCGAGCCGGCGGGCCTCACCGTGGCCTTCGACGAGTCCTGGCTCAGGGCCTCGAACGCACCACGAAGCGCAGTGAGATTCCAGGACGTGGGCATCCCCTGGCTCCATTGCAGCACGGCGGATGCCTGCTTGAGTCCGGTCGCCAGCGCTTCGGAACCGCGTGACGGGGCGAGAGAACGGGCGCCGGCACCTGCTCGCTTCACCGAGGGATCGGCCCTGGGAATCAGGTTTTCCGGCGGCTTCGCGCCGGTCAGCGAGAGCCCGGTGGCCTCCTCGAGCCACATGACCGCGCGGAGCTTGGCGGCGCCCTCGGTCAGCCCTCGACTGAGCTGGTCGGCACCCTGCGAGAGCTGGCGGAATCCGGCGTTGACCTCGCCCAGTCGCGAGGTGAGCCGCGCGCGAGAGAGCGGCTCGGGACTGCCCAGGGGCTGGGTCGCCGAGCGGACCTCGGCCAGCCGTCGTTGATGCGCCAGCAAGCGACTCATATCGTCGATCAGGGCGAGCCCCTCCGACGTGCGGAAATCGGTGTCGGACTCCAGCACGACGGTCAGCGGCGCGAGCATTCCGGGCTCGAACTTCGACGCGAGGAACCGGAAATTCTCGACCGATTGCGTCCCCCTGGGCATCTCGGTCAGCAGGTCCTGGATGAACCCGGTCCGGAGGCCCAGGATTGACAGCGGGACCATGGCGGCGAAGGTCAGGAGCCAGCTCCGAATGGGCCGGGCCAGCGCCGCCGAGCCCAGGCGGTGCCAGAACGCCGTCGAGCGGTTCGCCAGCCCGGCGAAGGATCCCGGGCGAACCCTTGCCAGCAGGATCAACAGCGCCGGGGTCAGGGTGAGCGTGGCCAGAAGCGCCAGCATCAGGCCCATCGCGACGCTCGGCCCCGTGCTGGAGAACAGCTTGAACTTCGTCGTGCCCATCAGCATCAGCCCGACGATGATGGTGCCGGCGCTGGTGGCCAGGGCATGGAACGATCGGCCGAGCGTCCGCCGCATGGCGACAACCGGATCGGCCCCGGAGCGCTCGAGCTGCTCGGCGAACCGCCACGACAGGAACAGGCAAAAGTCGGTCCCGGTGCCGAACAGGATGGCGATCAGAAAGAGTTCGACGAGCGATGAGACCTCCCAGCCGGCCAGGATCGTCCAGGCCAAAAGCCCACGCGCGATCACCACGCTGATGCCGATCGTGACCAGCGGCACGAGCGAGAGCCAGAACGAGCGATAGACGACCATCAGCACGATGAGCAACAGAACGATCGTTGCCAGCGCCGCACGGTCCAGCGAGGTCTTCACCGCGGCCATGTAGTCGCGGCCGATGACGGCGTCGCCCGTCCACCGGATGTCCAGACCGGAGGGATGACCCGGCTCGGCGGCCGCCTGAGCTCTCGCCCACGAAACCACCTGGTGCGTCACAGGGGCGACGAACGAGGTTGAGAGCGACACCGCCACGAGCGCCACGGTGCCGTCGGGGCTGACCAGGCGCTCGGCGATCTCGGGTGCCGACTCGGGACCGATGACTCGAAGGACCTCGCCCGGACGGCCCGTCGCGCCGAAGCGTCGCTCAAGGCGGGCGGCGTACTGCCTGTCGGCGTCGGTCAATCCCGACGGCCGATCGAGCGCCGCCACGATCATCGACTCATACGACTGGTCGGGCCAGCACTGCCGGACCACCTCAGCAGCCACCCGGCTCTCCGCGCCTCCGGCGAGCATCCGCGCCTGGCCCTCGGCCGCCAGCCGGGTCAGGTCGGGCGACAGGACACCCACCAGCACCGCGATTCCCAGCCAGGTCATAACCACAAGGCCGGGCCTTCGGCTCGACAGTAGCTTGATCCCCTCCAGCGCCATCGTAAAGGCACTCCAGGACCCCAGTTCTCCGGAGCCATCCACCCCGGGTTCGCCGCGCGCGAAAAGCAGGAATTCGGTCGACCGGCTCGATCGTCGATATTTGACGGAGCCCGACCGGTCTCATCAACCTGGCGGGCAAAAACCTGGGTGATCCAGTCAAGATGATGCGCGCGACCGGTTTCCAATTTACTATAGGGGGATCTCCGCAAGGATCAAGCGTTGGACGTTTGCCGTATCGTGGTCAAGCGTGCACATTATGCCGCATCATCCCTACGCGCGAAGGGAACCCGCGAACCGGCAACGAGGCTCCCATATCGGGCGTCGCGCCCGTTCATCGCGGCTCCGGGCTGCCGATGGATGCTCGCGTTCGACCCGGATCCTCGGGTCGCCGCACCGGCGGTTCATCGAGCCGGGGCAGGTGGGAATTGAAGTAATCGATCCGCTCGCCGATGCTCGGATGGCTGGCGCGGAAGAACCGGTAGATCGGTCCCGGCCGGGGGTTGCTGAGGTTCTCCTGCTGCATCTTCACGAAGGCCGACGCGGCGGCATGCGGGTCGTGGGTGACCTCGACCGAGTACACGTCGGCCTGGTGCTCCTGGTAGCGGCTGTAGGCCAGGACCACCGGGCCGAGGAAGAGTGAGGCGATGTTGATCAACATCAGCACGAGCGGGACCGAGGCCACATCGGACAGCCGGTCGAACCCCAGCCGGTTCGAGAACCGCGCGACGAGCGGTCGGCCGGCCCGGTCGACGACGAACAGGCCGGCGAGCACGATCACCGAGCCGAGCAGGATCGAGCGCACGACATCGCCGTGGACGTAATGCCCCATCTCGTGCCCCATCACGGCCAGGACCTCGCGCTCGTCGAGCCGGGCGATCAGGGTGTCCCAGAGCACGATCCGCTGGGTGCCGAACACGCCGGTGACATAGGCGTTCATCGCCTTCGTGTCGACACTCTTCTCGACCTCGAAGACCCGGCCGCCCTCGATGCCGGCGCGCTCGGCCAGGGCGAGGATCTGGCGCTCAAGCGCCTTATCCTTCATCGGCCCGAACCTGTTGTACAGGGGGGCGACCCAGACCGGCATGACCAGCATCGTGACGAACAGGAACGGGACGTAGAGCAGGGTCGTCAGGAGCCACCAGGTCCGGGGCGCCCGGGCCATCAGCGTGTAGGGCACCCAGGCGAACGCGAAGCCGCCTGTCGCCTCGACCGCCAGGTTGAGCAATGCGTCGGTGAACCATTTCGCGAGCGACTGGTTCGACTGGCCGTAGTGGTGCAGCCGGACGAAGCCCTCGTAATACGAGAGCGGCAGGTCGATCACGAAGACGACGGCCAGGTAGAGAACGATATGGATCCCGATCGTCAGGAAGCGATTGCGACCAATCCGTCGCGCCAGGGTTCGCAGCCGAGCCGAGGCCCCCGAGAAAGCCAGGATTCCCGGGAGGGCGATGAACCAGGCCCGGTTGAACGCCCAGATGGCATTGTTGCCGCGGTAGAACGCCATCGCCCGGTCGCTCGGCGCGGGGACGGCGACGGGGCCCTTCTCGGCATCGCGCAGGGCAGGAGCCGAACGCGATGATTCGCCCTCCTGGGCAGATGCAAGGCAGGTGGTCGCGGCGACGAGCAACAGACTCAGGGCGAATATCAACACCAACGACCAGCGGCCGGCCAGGCGGGGCGGATCGGAGCTGTTCGCGAGAACGGAGCGGAGTGTTGGTAGCATGGTGCGGAATTCGGGTCGGACGGGGCTCCAGTAGGTTGGGCATTCGTGCCCGACGGGGCCTGTGCGTCGGGCTGGAAAGTTTAATCTACCTTTCGTCGGGCAAGAATGCCCGACCGACTTTCGTCGGGCAAGAATGCCCGACCGACTTACATGCGTTACACAATCCGGTGGGTCGGCCGATCGTCGACCTGGGGACTGGGCGTGTTACGCGCGGACTCATCAGGCAGCGCGGGTCGATAGAAGAAGAACGCGGCGACCAGGCCGATCGCGAGCAACATGCACAGGCCCCAGCCGCCGTAGGCGATGTAGCGGGCTCGATGATACTCGTGGATCAGCGTGCCGACGTCGATGCCGTCCTCCTTCTTCTTGAGGAACGGCTCGATCTCGTCGAGCTCGCGCTGCTTCTTCTCATCGCTCTCCCTGAGGCTGACGACCTCCTTGCGCAGGTCGGTCAACTCCCTGGCGGCATCCTTGTTCCTCGCAGTCTCTTTTTCGAGGGCCTTGTAGTCTGCGGCCAGGCTTCGCGCCCGCGCGGCCTCGTCCTCCGCCATCGCGCGCTGGATGTCATACTTCTTCTTCGCCTCGTCGCGTTCGCGGGCGAGCTTGCCGTACTGGGCCGCGAAGTCGTCGGGCTTGTCCGCCGGCACCAGGCGCAGGATCGTGTCAGTGGCCAGCCGCTGATTATCGCCGAACTGCTCGACCGCCTTCGCCAGCCGGTTGATGGAATCGTTCTGGTCCTGGATCCGCGACTGGAGCTGGAAAAGCCAGAGCACCAGCGCCATGCCGAGGATGCCGAGGAACGTCCCGATCATCCCGAAGAAGGTGGCGAGCTGCACGCGCTCGACCGGTGAGGCGAGCGTCGATTGGACGGGTCGATTGAGCATCTTGATCAGCTCCGCCTCGAGGCGAGGGGACAGGGCGCCGCCCCCGCCGCCGTCGGGATTGGGGACGTTCTCCAGGTCGTTGACCAGTCGGGCCAGCGCGACGCGGTCGCCACGGTCGGCGGTCAGAAAGTAGCCGCCGACCTGCGCCAGACCGCCGTCGCGCCACTGGAAGAACCCGCGGGTCTGGTTGATCGGGTCGACGACATATGCGACCTGCAAGGGCTGGGCAAAGAAATGCTGATGAATGAACAGGTCGTGGTGCGAGAGAAAGATCCCGAAGCTGGGATGCGTGTGATACCAGCCGACGATGTCGAACTCGGGGTGCAGCCGGTCGCGCTCGCGGGTGATCTCCTCCCACGAGTCGTGAGTGTACGTGAAGCTCGCCTGGGTGTTGGCGTAGTGCTTGGCCTCGAGCGACTGCGTGACCCAGACGAACGGCTCGCCGGTGGCCGGGTCGACGCACTCCTTGCCCAGCAGGATGCCGCCCAGCTCGACCGAGGTGTCCGAAAGAGCGTGGCGTTCGATGGCGTCGGCCGTCCTTCGGTCGAGGTAGATCGGCAGGTCGCCCGGGCCCGGGACCTCGTAGGCGAGGCAGGCATACCTGCGATCGCGGTCAGGCCGGGTCAGCCGCTCCGGCTCGCGGACCTTGATCTCGCCAAAGACGATCTCGTCGCCGCTCACCGGCCTGGTTCCTCCGCCCGATCGTGATCATCGCCTGTCGTTGTGCTTGCACCCGGCCGCGCCGTCGCTTCTGAGTTCGCCGTTGGCTGGATCCGGCTGTCACGATCGTCGGCCAGTAGCACGAAGGCCGAGCCATCCGAACCATCGACGCGCACGATATCGTAAGGCGGGATGCCCACGCGGCCAAGCGGCAGGTCGGCCATCGGCGAGGATTCCGCCACCAGGCTGGTGAATTCCGGCCGCGCCGGCTCGCGGCAGGCCGGGCAAACCGCCTCGGCGGCGCGGACCTTCACCCGCGGCCTCATGACCTCGGCCCGCCAGCCGCAGCGCGGGCATTCGAGCGCCACGACCAGCTCGCGATCGAGCGCCAGCTCGAGCGAGCCGTCGGCATCGACACCGCCTCGGTGCCGCACGGCCGCGAACAAATCGGCGACGGTCGATCGGTTCGAGAGTGGCAGGGGCATTGGCTCGGGATAGGTTTCGTGGCTCAGGCAATCCTCGCGGCGCGGCAATTTCGTCGTGTAGAACTGGTTGCCGACCCCGTTGTAGACCATCGCGCTGCCCGCCGCGACGGGAAGGCCGTGCAGGATCTTGAGCGCCTCCTGGACCTGAAGCGCCGCCATCATCGAGGCGATCGTCGGCGCCGTGGGAACCTTGCCGGCGGCGATGTCCTCGCGCCTCAGGAGCGGGCAGCTATAGCGGAGGTTCAAAAGCTGATAGTCGCGCTCGGTCATGGCGCATTCGTAGCAGGCCGAGTCAGGCGGGACAAACACCTTGACCACGCCCTGGATCTCCTGGATTCCCGCGTCGATCCACGGCGTGCCGACCTTCCAGCACTGGCGATTGACCCAGAGCCGGGCCTCGCGGTTGTCCAGGCAGCCGATGACGAGATCCACGTCGGCGAAGACGCCGAGACCCAGGTCGGTGATCACGTCGCCGTGGATCGGCATGACGGCGATCTCGGGGTTCAGCTCGGAGGTCCGTCTCGCGGCGACCTCGGCCTTCGACAGGCCCCCGTCATCCGAGCGAAACAGGACCGAGCGCGACAGGTTCGACGGCTCGACGACGTCGAGGTCGATCACCAGCACCGTGCCCAGGCCGACGAGCGCCAGGTTCTTCAGCACCTCGTTGCCCAGCGCGCCGGCGCCGACGACCAGGACGCGGGCGGCCTGGAGCCGCTCCTGCCGCCACCACGAGATCAGGCGGAGCCGGCCATAACGGTCCAGGTCGTCAATGACCAGCGGGCCGTTGTCGCCGTCGGCGGAGTTCTCGCCGGGGGTTGGCATCGGGTGAGCTTCGGGCGTCCGAGTTGGATCAAGGGGCATCGTCACAATCCGCGGGTCGGGTCCGGAACAGGACCGGTGTCACATTCACCAGGGAGCGGCTGAAACAACATGGCAACGGTTGACTCATCGCAACGGCAATCCGTCGAGGAGTGAAACCACGAACGACGCGACAAGCCCGAAGAAGGAGGGGCGTTCGGACCGCCGGCGGCTGGGTTCTTCGTCCTTCTTCCCTTCGCGTCCTTTGCGTTTTTCGCGGTTCGTTCCAGGATCTTCGCGGTTCGTTCTGGATTCTCCGCGGTTGGTTCCGGGT
>JAKAUH010000252.1 GCA_021818605.1 Planctomycetota bacterium | reverse complement strand
TCACTGCCGCGCAGGCGGCCGGAGATCTCGATCTTGGCGCTGACCCTCCGCAGGTCGCCTTCGAGCTCAATTCCTTCATGGTCCTCGGCAACATGCAATTCGTCGCAGGTGCCGACCCGTCGGCGCTCGATCGCGTCCGCCGCGGAGGAAGCGATCGAGGAGCTGGCCGTCGGTCAGGCCGCCGAGGGCGCCAGCGGCAAACAGCCGCCGTAGCGAGCCCGGCAGACCGCCCGCGTCACCGCCGTGATGTGCCGCCGGGGCCTTTGACATCGCCGATGCCTCCTGGGCAGGGTCACGCAAACCGCAGAGGTGAGTCGCCGGGTTTCTCTTCAGCCATGCACCCGGCGACTCACGTCGCCGGTTCGCCACTCGCCACTCGCCACTCACCACTCACCGAGCCACTCGCCGAGCCACTCCCCGCGAGCCGCTCCCCGCTATTCCTGGTGGCCACGGGCCCCTCCGATTGTTCCCGGCTGGCGGAAGCAGCTCGGAGGGTTGTGCTTGTCCGTTACGCGGTTTGAATTTACGATGAAGTGATGGGGACGCACATCCTCAATGCGGGGGCGGGACGAGAGACCGGCGGGGGTCCGAGACGCGGTGGGAGGCGGATCGCGATGCGAGACCGACGCGGGGCGGCCGGGATGAAGCGGACGCGAACGTGGAAGCGGACGTGGAAGCGGACGTGGACGTGGACGTGGTTCGGGGCGCTGGGGCTCTCGCTGGCCTTCGTCGGGTTGGCCCTGGCGCAGGCACCCCAGGATCCGCAAGGGCAGCGGGCAGGAAGCAAGAAGCGGGACCCGATCCGCAACCAGGGCGGCCAGCCCTTGCCCAAGGAGCGGGCCAGGCCGAATGCCGCCGACCCGCTGGCCAGGATTCAGCCGGCGGGCCCGCTGGTGCCGGGCAAGTACCACTTCAACTTCCGGCTGCACTCGTTCGACGGCGCCATGCTCGCGGCCTCGTACTATCGCTCGCGGCTCAACTCGGCGGCGCCGGTGGTCATGCTGATCCACGAATCCGGCCGGTCGCGCAAGGACTTCGAGGAAAGCGTGCTGGAGCTGAAGAACAAGGGACTGGCCGAGCACCTCCAGGGACTGGACTACGCCGTCCTCACCCTGGATCTCCGCGGCCAGGGGCAGAACCCTCGCCGGGCCGTGACCCGCGCCGAGCGGCCGCGAATCATCGAGGACCTCCAGGCCGCGTTCTTCTTCCTGGTCGATCGCCACAACCGCGGCGAGCTGAACGTCGCCAAGCTGGGCGTGATCGGCCTGGGCGATGGGGCGAACATCGCCGCCGCGTGGGCCTACCAGAAAGGCGCGGCGGTCTCCATCGAGGGACACCCCAGCGACCTGAGCTCCCTGGTCCTGATCTCCCCGATGCCCGACGAGATGGGCATCCAACTCCGCCACCTGGTGCCGTCGCTCGCCTTGCGAGTCCCGATGCTCTTCATGGCCGGCGAGCGCGACAACCCGTCAATGGACGCGATCCAGGCCGTCCGGACCCAGGTCGAGCGCGGCCGGCTCAACCGGATCGAGCTCTACCCCTCCCCGCTGCACGGCTACAAGCTCCTCCGGCTGGAGCCCAAGGTCACCCCGGCGCTGTTCCGCTTCCTGGACAACACGCTGAAGAACCGCGCCGTCATCTGGGAGCCGCAGTACAACCTCCTGCCGGTGACGTTCTCCGACATCCAGACCGTCCGGCACGTCAAGCACGATCCGCTCATCAAATCCGCCGAGCCCCAGCGCAAGAAGGCCGCCCCGGCGGATGCCAACGCGCCGCCCGCCGCGGAACCCAAACCCGCGCCGAAGCCAGCCCGGCGCCCCGCGGACTGATGACCTCCACCCCACGCGGCAATCAGCCCGCTGCCCACTCCCCCCTTCCCTTCCGTCAAGAGCCCTTTATAATCTCTCCAGGGCCTTTGACAACTGTCATTGGATCGGCGGGCCGGGAGGTGGCGATGGCCCCGCTGTGGATGTGGATGCGGTTGCGGATGCGGATGCGGATGCGGGCACGGGCGGATCGCAACCGGGGGCACGCTCGTCGGCGAGTGAGGATGACCTCACAGCGGCGGAGCGGCGGGACGGAGTGAGCGAGGATCGTCATGACGTATCTCTCGGAGGACCCGACGTTCCTGGTCGGAGGCCTGCTGCTGGTGGCCGGCGCCTTCGCGGCGGCGCTGCGGGTCACGCAGGAGGGGAAGTACCTGATGTATGCGACGGTCGCCCTGGTGCTGGCGCTGGGGGTCCTTGTCGTCGAGCAACTGTGGGTCACCGACAGCGAGCGGATCGAGCAGGTGGTGTACAGCCTGCGCAACGCGGTGGCGAACTCGAACGTGGACGGCGTGCTGGGGCACATGACCCGGGATGTCCTCTATACCCACGGCGATGTGGCGCTGAGCCCCGAGGAAACGCGCAGCTACATTCGCGCGGCTCTCAGCCGGGTCAAGTTCGAGATGGTGCAGGTCACGGGCCTGGAGATCAAGGTGGGCGAGCAGTCGCGGCGCGGGACGGCGAGTTTCCGCGTCTTCGCCAAGGGATCGATGGACAGCTCGCTCGGGCCGGTCCCCCAGGGCACATCGCTCACTGCCTGGTCACTGGGCCTGCGCGAGACCGAGCCGGACGTCTGGATGGTCTACCGGATCGCGCCCGTACAGATCCCCAACGATCTCTTTGCGCCGCCCAACGCGACCCGAGGCGAGTGGCCCAGGCTGGTCGCGCCCGACCGCGGCGAGGGTCGAGGACGCCGCAACACCACCCACGGCGGCCATGGGGGCGACCCGCGCTTCTTCAGCAAGGACGTCCCAGGCGACGCCCAGCCCGGCTGGCAGCGGAATTGAGCGAGCCGAGGGCGGGCGAGCGAGCGCTCGCCTGCCGTCGCGCAGACGGCGCGCTCGGTCGGATCGGCTCGAGACGAGACGAAACAAGACGAGACGAGACGAGACGAGACGCGTCCCGAACGACGGGCACCTGTTCCACCGACCTGAGAATCGTTCGTGCCGGGGTCATCAAGTGGCACATCAAGTGGCATCAAGTGGGGACAGGCACTCGAAGACTCGGAGCCAGTCCCCATTCCTTTGGGAGGCCATCCTACTGCAGCGGCGCGTTCTTGCGGGCGGGATACTCCAGGATGATGAGCTTGTGCTCGTTGGCGTCGTAGCCATATTCCTGGTACGGCGGCAGCTTTGGCAGGGCGATGTTGTTGGGCTTGAGGATCTCGTTGACGAACTCGTCGTAATCCTTGGGGTAGCTGTCGTTGGTGGCGTGATACAGGTCGATGGCGTGCTTGATCTGCCCCTCGGAGAGCTGGCTGATGGCCGAGGTATAAGCGCTCGACGGAACCCGGAACGGATCCCTGGAGATGACCTTGTTCGAGACGACGTGGGCCTGGCCGGTCTTCAGCTCGGCCTGGGCGTTCTTGATGTCGCTGGTGCGCTGGCCGATGATCGGGCCGGAGTTGGCGGGCTTCTTGGCCCGGGCCGCGGCGCCTGGCTGCGGACGGGCCGGGCCGGGGCCGACGTGCTGCTCATCCTCGCAGCCAACGGCCAGCAGCAGGGCCGCGGCGGCGAGGGCCAGCCGGGCCGGGCCGACCGGGCGCGGAGGTCGACGAGACAATGACGAATGCCGGCTCATGAGCGTTTCTCCCGTCGTCGAATTGGGATAAGGCCGCGCCAGTTTGATGTCCTGACGCCGGGCGGTTTCGGTCAGTCGATCGGTCATTCAGTCAGTCAGTCGGTCGGTTCAATCGCCGTTGCGGTCACGATCGGCCGCGAGCGGGCCGCGTTCAGCCGTCCCAGTTCCATTTGGCGATCTCGGCGATGGTGTCGTATCGGGTCATATCAAAGTGGAGCGGGGTGACGGTGATATACCCTTCGCTCAGGCTGGTGACGTCCGTCTCGGGCCCCTCGAGGTTGAAGGGCGGGCTATACGTCATCCAGTAATAGGTCCGCCCGCGCGGGTCCTGCCGGCGCTGGAAGCCCTCGCCGTAGCGGCCCAGGCCCATCGGGACGACGCGGATCCCGCGCGGCTCGCCCCGCGAGTGCGCCGGGAGATTCACGTTGAACAGCGACCCATTGGCCGGCTTGTTGGCCAGGATCTTCTCGATCACGCGCGCCGCATGACGGGCCGCGTGGGGGAAGTCGAAGTGCTCGGAGAGCTCCAGCGATACCGCAATGCTCGTGATCTTGAAGAACGCCCCCTCGATCGCCGCGGCGACCGTGCCCGAGTACAGCACGTTGATCCCGGCATTCGAGCCCGAGTTGATCCCGGAGACGATCAGGTCCGGCGGGCGCGGCATCAGCTCGCAGATCCCCAGCTTGACGCTGTCCGCCGGGCTCCCCTCGACCTTCCAGCCGAGCGTGGTGCCGTCGACGTCCTCGACCTGCTTGACCACCAGGGGCTCGAGCAGCGTGATCGAGTGCCCCACGCCGGACTGCTCCATCGCCGGGGCCACCACGGTCACGTCCCCCAGCCGCAGGAGCTCCTTCCGCAGGGCTCGCAGGCCGGGGGCGAAGATGCCGTCATCGTTGGTCAGGAGGATCTGCATCGTTGGCTTCTTGTCCGTTGTTCCTTGTCCGTCGTCCGTCGCCCGCCGTCCGTGCTCGGCTCCCTGTCCTCTGTTCTCCGCTCTCCGCTCTCCGTGGTCCGTGGTCCGTGGTCCGTCCTCCGAGCTCGGTTCCCTGTCCTCTGTTCTCCGCTCTCCGTGATCCGTGGTCCGTGGTCCGTTTGTTCGTTGTCCGCCGGCCGGTCCTCCAGCCGATCGTAACGGTGCCGGCCGGACGGGTCAACCGGCCGGGCGGCCCGCCGATGTGCGGATCTGAATGCGAGATCCCGCCTTCGGGCAAAATCCCGCGGACCGTTGACGACGGGATCAGGCTCGGGCCGAGGCCCGTCTCGCCGCCGGAGCATCGCGGTGCCAGAGCCAGGCCAACACCGGCAACAGCAAAAGCGCGCCCCACTGGTAGGCCGTCAGCCCGAGCGCCACGATCGGCTCGGGGCGGAGGAACTCGGTGAAGAACCGGTAGACCAGGTAGGCGATGAAGTAAACCTTGATCCGCTGGAGCCGGAACAGCCCCTTTCGTTCGCACCAGGCGAGAAAGACCGCGGCCGAGGCGTGGAACGCCGCCTCGTAGAGCTGCGCCGGATGGCGCGGGATGCCGTCGTGGAAGACCACGCCCCAGGGAAGGCCCGTCGGCTTGCCGTAGCAGCACCCGCCGACGAAGCACGCCAGCCGGCCGACGGCCACCGCCGCCGCCACCGGAACCGCGAAGCTGTCCCCCGTCTTGACCCGCACGCCCAGAATCGCCTTGGCCAGCTCGACGCCCAGATAGCCTCCTGTCAGGCCGAACAGGATCGTCTTGCCGTTATCCAGCCAGGCGCGGCCGCTCAAGAGCCCCTCGCGGTCGAGCAGCACATAGGGCAGCTTGGCCGCGATCATCGCGCCGCAGAACGCCCCCAGCGCGATCCCCAGGCGCTCCGAGGGCGACAACGGCAGGCTCCGATCGCCCCGGCGCTTGAGCACCGCGGCCGTCGCGATCGCCAGGAGCATCATCGCCGCATACGCCGGGCCAGCGGAGGGGATCGATCGATCGATCAAGGGCAATCCCCCTTTCGCTCGTCATCCGGGTTCATCGGACGAAGAGGCTGGTGCAGACGACAACAACCGCGATCAGTATCGCGCCGCAGCCGATGGGGAACAGGAGCGTGAGCCCGAGGAACAGGGCGGCCTTCTCTCCGGGTGAATAGCCGTCCCCGCCCCAGCGACGGCGACGGTAGTCCTTGAACTCGGTCACGATCCAGGCCGGCACCGCGGAGATCATCAGGGCGACGGCGGCCGGCGGCGCCACGACCACCAGCGCCAGGAACACGGCGATCACGGCAATCACGATCATCAGGCTGCCGATGGTCGTGATCGGGCGAGGCCGCGGCCGGATCGCCGGCTCGTGGATTGGCGACAGGCCGGTCAAGGGCCGCCAGCCCCGGCGCTGGCAGAGCCAGCACTCCGACGAACCCAGCTCGTTGGGCGCGTTGCAATAGCGGCAGGGGAGCTCGAGTTCCGGCCTGGACTGGCTCATGGATTCGCCCCGGCTCCCGCACAGGCGCGGGCCCCCGCCAGGACGGGCAGCCCGGCCGCCGCCGGCAGCGGCCACCGCCCGCTCGCCGTGTCGCGGTAAAATAGATTATACGTGTCAAAAGGGATGATTCGACCGTCCGGGTGGACGATGTGGATGCACGATTTTTTCACCGAGCGCACGTCGAAGTTGTACGCGTCCAGGAACTGCACGATCAGCACGCGAAAAATCTTATCATAGGTCAACCGAGGCGCCACCGACAGCTCGGGCAGGCAGCAGAGGAGCTGCCGTAATGTCCCAGCCGACGAGTCGGGCGAGTGCGACGTCGAGAACAGCTCGACGACCAGCCGGCGCAGCTCGGGGTCCTGCTCGAGGATGATCGTATTCTGCTGCATCTCCAGGAGTCGCGAGGGGTCGAGGAACTGCGTCAGCGGAATCACCCGGCCGCCGAGCTTGAGGGCGTACGCCATCGCCAGGCAATCCGGGTGGCACGGCACCGGCACGATGTCCTGGGGACGGAAGTGCGGCGACTGCTCCAGCAGGAGCGAGCGCACCTCGGAGAGCGTCAGCCGGTCGCGCGCCGGGTCGAAACCCTCGACACGACCGGCCGCCTGCACCGGCTGGAACGTCACCCCGCGCACGCACGGCTGCCCCAGCGCGAACTCGACAATCGCACCGATCTGGTCGTCATTCAGCCCCTTCCTCAAGGTGACGACCAGCGTGGTCGAGATGTTGTGCTCGTTGAGGTGTTCGAGGGCCCGTTTGTGCACGTCGACGAGATCTGCGCCCCGCAGGGTTTTCTGGGGCGCGGCGTCGAGCGAGTCGAACTGGAGATACACCTCGAAACCCGGCATGTACCCCGCCAGCCGTCGCGTGAATTCGGCGTCCCGGGCGATCCGCAGGCCGTTCGTGTTGACCATCAGGTGCTTGATCGGCCGGGCCTTCGCGAGGTCGAGGATCTCGAAGAACTCGGGGTGGATCGTCGGCTCGCCGCCGGAGATCTGCACGACGTCCGGCCGGCCCTCGTTGGCGACGACGCGGTCGAGCAAAAACGCCACCTGCTCGAGCGACCGGTGCGCAACCCGCCGCGGCGAGCTGTCGGCGTAGCAGACCGGACACGTCAGGTTGCAGCAGTCGGTGATCTCGACGAGCGACAGGCAACTGTGCTGCTCGTGATCCGGGCAGAGGCCGCAGTCATACGGGCAGCCGCGCTCGATGCTCGTGTTGAAATGATGCGGCATCGTGCCCGGCTTCAGCGCCCGGCGGCAGGAGACGTAATAATCGGCATCAGTCGCGATCAACACCTTCTCATACCGGTGCTCGGGGCAATGCTTGAGCAGATAGACCCGCCCCTCCTGGATGATCACCTTGGCCTCGACCTTGCGCAGGCATCTCGAGCAGAGGCTATTCGTCAGCTCGAAGAAGATGTATGGTCGGTCGGCCATGGCGGATGCTCCCGGATGCGGTCGATGTCGGCGTCGACGGAGTCGGACTCGGGGCGACAGGACCCGTCATGCGGCCCCGGATGGATATGCTCAAAACCGGTCGGCGTGTGCCAGGCGAGCCGCCGGATCGAGATCCCGATGCGATGGCCGTCGGGGATTTTCGGCAACGGCCGGGCCCACAACTCGGTTCACCGAAGGGGTGACCATATCCTAGAATGGGATGTCGAGACCGTCAATCCGTCGATGCACGGGCCAGGCCAGCCGGGCTCCGACGACGTGATCGAACTGGGCAGGATGGGCGGCCGGGGCGGCATCTGTCGCCGGTTTACCGTCATTTACGATGAATCCCGGCATGGC
The DNA here is from genome assembly GCA_021818605.1 of Planctomycetota bacterium. Lineage (GTDB taxonomy): Bacteria > Planctomycetota > Planctomycetia > Isosphaerales > Isosphaeraceae > JAKAUH01. Next base: position 2,285 of record JAKAUH010000252.1, on the reverse strand, counting down.
GTGACATGGCGGCTCGGGTCGAGACGAGCAGGATGCTCTGGCCGATGGCCGCGGTCCGAGGGGAGGATGGTGATGGATCGACGCAAATTCCTGAAGCGGGCGGCCTTGACGACCCTGAGCGTGGGAACCGCGGGTGCGGTCTACCCGTTCCTCGAGGCGAAGTGGTGCCGCGTGGTGGAACAGACGATCGCGCTGCCGAACCTGGCGCGGCCCTTCCGCGGCATGACCGTGGCGCTTCTGTCCGACATCCACCATGGGCCGTTCGTTCCGCTCGGGTACATCCGGCACGTGGTGCGGATGACCAATGCGCTGGAGCCCGACCTGGTGCTGCTGACCGGCGACTACATGCACCGCTCGGCCAAATACATCGAGCCCGGGATCGCCGCGCTGGGGCGGCTCGAGGCGCGAATGGGGCGGTTCGCGGTGCGGGGCAATCACGACAATTGCCAGTTCACCGAGATCACCCGCGCCGCGCTGGCCGATGCGAACCTGCCCGATCTGAACAACACGGGGATCTGGCTCGAGCACAAGGGAGCCCGGCTGCGGATCGCGGGCGTGGCCGACCTGTGGACCGACGACCCGGACCTTTCTCCCGCGCTCGGGGACGCCACGGTCGACGACGCCGTGATCTTGCTCTCGCACAACCCGGATTTCGTCGAGACGATCCGCGACCCGCGGGTCGGCCTGGTGCTCAGCGGCCACACCCACGGCGGCCAGGTCGTCGTGCCGGGCTATGGCGCCCCGCGAGTCCCCTCGGTCTACGGGCAGAAATACCTGCACGGCCTGGTGCAGGGTCCATGCGCCCGGGTGTTCGTCACCCGAGGCGTCGGCACCGTCAGCCCGCCCGTCCGGTTCCTCTGCCGGCCCGAGGTGGTGCTGATCCGGCTGGTGTGAGGGGTCGGTGGCCCCGAGCCATTCCGATTCGCTTGGACGACCGTCCGCCCGCCCGGTTAGGATGACCGGAGTCAGCAGACCTTCGACGGCGCCATGCCACCTCGCACCGTGCCTGAAGGCACTTTCCAGCGGCTCGCCGCGAGGGCGGCCGCGCTGAATATCTCCGTCGACGAACTGGTCCAGCCGGCCCTCGACCGGCTCGCCAGTCCCGCAGAGCCCACCACGTCGCCGACGACTCCACGGACCGGCGACGCCTGGTATGCCGAGCTCCAGGCGTGGACGCAAGACGCCCGGGATCGGGCAGGTCGATACCCCAGGGGGTTCGTCCTCGACGACCGCCGCGAGACCCTCTACCGTGAGCGGGAAGACGCCCGGCTTTGATCCTCCTCGACACCAGTATCCTCCTGCGGTATTACGCCGGCAGAAAAGTCGGTCAGGCTCTCAGCCTGACACGCCTTCATTGTCAGGCTGAGAGCCTGACCTACTTGAGGATCTTCCTTCCCGGGGTGATACATCAGGGCCGATGACCCGGATTTCGCCACGGTGGACGCGGCCATAAGGGCACGGCACGCCGGCGGTGAAGTCCCTTGCGTTGTTCCCCAGAACCTCTACGAATTCTGGGCCGCCGCCACCCGGCCGATCACCGCGAACGGACTCGGGATGTCCGCTTCCGAATGCGAGATCCAGGTAAGCCGGGTGAAGCGATGATTTCGACTCCTCCCCCATCTGCCGCCGCTCTTCTCGGATTGAGAGAGGCTCGTCGGAGCCTGCACCTGCCACGGTCGAGCCTCCTACGACGCCCGCCTCGTCGCCGCCATGCGAGCTTACGGCCTGGCTCAACTACCGCCATTCCATCGGGCCGATTTCGCCCGATTCCCCGGGTTTACCGTGCTCGACCCGGCAGCGATGGCGGCGGACGCTGCGCCGCCGCTTGAACCGTGGCAACCCGGCCACCCGACGCCCGGGACTTCCAGGGCCGGCTTCCATCGGCGCGACGCTCCTGTACACTGGACGGCGAACCGACGACCACGGCGCTGGCATTGCGCCCGGGTCGTCGATTCCGCTCAGCACCGTTCCATTCCGTTCCGTTCCGTTCCATTCCATTCCATTCCATCGGACGCATTCCGACGGCCCCCGAGGACCTCTCCCATGTGTCGGCCGAGTCTCGCCATCGCCATCGCCCTCGCCCTCGCGCTCGCGCTGTTCATCCTCGTCGACGTGCCCCGCGCCCGCGCCCAGGAAGCCGCGGCGAAGCCGGGCGGCTCCGGTTCCGGCTCCGGCTCAGGTTCCGGTTCCGGCGCCAGCCTGCCGGCGCCGGTGAAAATGACCGCGCAGCAGGACCACAAGCGGATGATGGACCTGCTCGGGATCAGGTCGCTGCGCCCCGGGCC
>JAKAUH010000634.1 GCA_021818605.1 Planctomycetota bacterium | reverse complement strand
GAGCTGCTTGACCCGGGCATAGACCAGGGGGAACTCGCGCTGGAACCAGAAGAGGGATGCCTGAACCGAGGGAATGTAATCGGGGTCGACGCCCGGGGTGTGGGCGCGGGCATCAACCTGCACGGGGACCTCCCACAGGCCGACGAACCCGGCGTGGGAGCCCAGGGCCTGCAGGAAGCCGTCGCGCTCGCGGACGGCGTCGCAGTAGAGGATCGCGCGGTACTTGCCCGAGAGCTCGCGCTGGAGCAGCTTCATCTTGGGCGTGAAGTATCCCGGGCTCGAGTCGATCAGGATGCTGATCTTCGACGGGCTGGCGAGCAGCGCCCCACGCGAGGTGGGGTAGGGCGCCAGGCCGGGGAGGTTCATGCGTTCCAGGATGGCGGGGTCCTCGAGCGCCTGGGCCAGCGTGGCGACGCCCTGGCCGCCGGGACCGGGAACCTCGAGTCCCAGCCGGGTGTCGAAGAGGTAGATCTGGTCGTCGATCAGCGCCCCGCAGGTCCAGACGAACCTCTGGCGGGAACTCCTGCGGGCCGACCCGGGCTGCTGGGGAGGCGAGGCCGCGACCGAGCCCCCGCGGTTGTAGGCGATCAGTCCGACGTCGATGCCGAGCTGCCGGCACAGCGACATGAACACCCAGGACCGCTCGGCCACGAAGCCGCCATCGAGCTCGCTGGCCATCCCACGCAGCAGCACGTCATACGGCCGGGCGATGGCCGGGCCGAGTCTCCCGCCGCTGAAGGCCCGGATCGGGACAAGCTGCACCTGACTGGTGAGCCAGGCGAAGACGCGGCGCACCCGCGTCAGGTCGTCGCCCGTGCCGGCAACGCGGTTGGCCACGGTGTAATACATCATGCAGTCTTCGATATGACGCGTATCGCGCTGGTCCCATTGCTGCCCCTGGAGCCTGCGAATCCCCTGGGGTTCGAGCTGGGGCGTGAGGAACTCGGCGACGGCCGAGTCGAGCTGATAGTCGCGCGGGTCGGTGCCCTCGAAGTACTGGTTGAGCTTCCGCACCGCCTCGGCGAAGTGCCGGCCGCCCGGCTGCTCGGCGGCGCGCTGGATGAGCGTGATGGAGTTTTCCAGAATGGCCTTCCGCTGCTCGGACGACCGAAGGCCGGAGGCGCCCCGCGATCCGGCGCCGCCGGAGTAGGACCGCCCCGGGACCGGGCCGAGCGTCACGTGACTCGTCGTGGTGTCCGTTTCGCTCGGAGGCGAGTAATCGCAGCCGGCGGAGAACAAGAAAACAAGAACAAGGGCCAGGACCGGCGGGACCAGCCCGCGCGGGGATCGAAGACGACCGTTCAAGCCGGGAGACTCCTGTGCTGACAAATCTCGATGGCCATCGATGAGGAATGCGGCCGGCCTCGTCGAGGTCCGAGGGACGTACGGCCCATAATGCCATTTTGTGGGATCCGCGGGCGCACGACGAGCCCTACCCGGCTCGCTCGGCCCTCGTTCGCTAGTACGAACGGACGATCGCGAAGGTTCGGAACAGACGGATCCTGGCTGATCGGGCCGGCCGGCCGGGCGCCGATCTCGTGTCGGCCCGTCTCGAGCGAGATGTTCGGAACAGACAGATCCCGGCCGATCGGGCCGACCGGCCGGGCGTCAGACGGCGGGCAGGGGCTCGCGGGCCTCGATGGCCTGGCGAATGCGGAGACAGACATCGAGCAATCCCGGCAAGTCGTCCAGCCGCAGGGAGTTCGGACCATCCGACAGCGCCCGGTCGGGATCCGGATGGACCTCGAGGAACAGGGCGTCGCAGCCGGCGGCGACCGCCGCGCGGGCCAGCGTGGGGATCATCTCCCGCTGCCCGGAGGACGCCGTCCCGCCCGGACCACCGCCAGGGAGCTGGACCGAGTGCGTCGCGTCGAAGACCACCGGCGCGCCGGTGGCCTGCATCTGGGGAATCGCCCGGAAGTCGTTCACCAGCCGGCCGTAGCCGAAGGTCGTGCCCCGCTCGGTGAGCAGCACCCCCTCAGCGCCGGCGGCCGTGAGCTTGTTCACCACCTGGTTCATGTCCCAGGGAGCCAGGAACTGCCCTTTTTTCACGTTCACCGGCCGCCCCGTGCCGGCGGCCGCCTCGAGCAGGTCGGTCTGCCGGGCCAGGAAGGCCGGGATCTGCAGCAGGTCCACCACCTCGGCGATCGGGCGGCACTGGATCGTCTCGTGGACATCGGTCGTCACCGGCAATCCGGTCTCGGCCTTGATCCGCTCGAACGTCCGCATCCCCTCATCCAGACCGGGTCCACGGAAGCTCGACCCAGAGGTCCGGTTGGCCTTGTCGAACGAGGCCTTGAACACCAGCGGGATGCCGCGATCCGCGCAGATCTCAGCCACGCGGGTGGCGATCCTCATCGTCATGCCGCCAGGCTCCATGACGCAGGGGCCGGCGATCAGGGCCAGCGGACAATCCTTGCCGATCCGGGACGGGCCGATCTTCACCGGGTTGGGCGTGGCCATCGTCGACTCCTTTCGCATGCATGCCCGGTGGCCGTGCGCGCCCCCGAGCCGTTCCTGGAATCGCTGGCGATCCTATCACGAAGTCCCCCCGCTGGCGAGCGGAGCTCGAAACCTCCGCGACGATTGCCCCGCCGGCACCAGGACGCTCAGCGCCGAGGGGAGGATCTCGACCGTCCACTCGGCCCGGCCCTCGCGGAAAGGCCCATCGTCCCGGGAGGAATCCGGCCCGGCCAGGACGTAGCCGCCCGGATCGCCGTCGAGCTGCACGGGGATGGTCTCCTGCGCGGTCACCACCGCCCGGCGGACCCGGCGATGGTAAACGCTTGGATCGCGCAGATGGATACCGCAAAAGACCTTGCATAAATAGTAGAAGGCCCGGAACGGCCCCGGGTGCCGGAAGACGACAAGGTCGAGCCAGCCGTCATCCTCGCGGGCGACCGGAACAAACGGGAGCCCCAGCGCGTAGCGCGGCAGGTTGAAAATGAATACGGTCGTCCCCTTGAGGACCTCCTCGGCGCCCGGGTCGGTGATCCGAACGGAGATGGTGGGGAAGGGATACGAGAAGCTGGCGCGAACGACGTGCTGTACGTAGGCCATCCGGCTGGTGGGCCGGATGCGGCCCGAGCGGGTGACCCGGCCGCGATGGTGGCGGCTCACGACGTCGGCGTCGAAGCCGAATCCGGCCATGAGGAGGAAGCGGCGGCCGTCGGCCTGGGCGACGTCAACGTTGACCGCGCGGCCGGCGGTGATCGTGCGAGCCAGGCTGCGGGGATCTCGCCTCAGCCCGAAATGGCGGGCGACGAGGTTCTCGGTGCCTGCCGGCATGACGGTCATCGGCGAGGCGAGCTGTTCATTGATCAGGGCCGAGACGGTCCCGTCGCCACCCACGGCGACCACGCAGCGGCAATCGGGGGCCTGTGCGGCTCGCTCGACCAGGGCCGGGCGATCCTCGGGCGTCCAGGCGACCTCGACACCCAGGCGATATCGGCGAAGCTCGGCGACGAGCGAGTCGACCAGCCGGTGACTGCGTCCGGCTCCCGAGCCGCGATTGGCGACGATTCCGACCCAGCCGCCCCGGTCACCGCCGCCGCGCCGAGCTTCCGGCTCGCAGGCTGTCCCCGCCGCGGTCTCGTCCGATTCCTCAGCATGCCCCTGTCGTGCTCGCCCGGTCATTCGTCGCGCGTCCGTCCTCTCGATCCCGCGCCGCGGGCCGTCACGTCACTCGGCCCGATACTTCCCGAGCATCTCCCGGCTGCTGCGGTCATTCTTCTGGAACTGGCTGCGAAGCGACTGGAGCCGCTCGGTTTGCTGCCCCGTGCTCGCCTTCAGTCCCTGGACCTTCCGGCGGAGATCGTCAAGGGCCTTCTCGTCGGCGTCGAACTCGGAGTTCCGCGTCTGGAGCGCGGCCCGGGCCAGCTCAATCTTGCGGTTCTCGGCGTCGAGGTCATACTTCAGCCGCTCGAGCATGTCCACGACCTGCGAGCGCGAGCGCACCAGATCGGCCTGCTGGGCGCGGAGTGTCGTCAGATCGCGATCAATCTTCTCCTGCACGAGGATGGTCCTGTCGCGCACCTGGACGGTCTCGAGCCTGGTGGCCTCGAGATCCTCCTGCGTCTTGGCCAGGTCCTTGGCGATCTGGTCGAGCATGCGATTCCCCGTGTAGTTGATCTGCACGACGGCACTCGCCAGCATCAGGCAGGCGATCGAGACGAGCATGATGATCACGACCAGGACCTTGCCCGCGGTGGACATCAGACCTCTCCCGTATCTATATGATGAGCCGGATCGCGGCGGTCTACCCGGATGGGAGGCCCGTGGCCGTGGACGCGCACCACGGGCCGAACCTCATCCCAATATACCTCCCGTTCCCGCGGGTTGCCAGCGACCCGGATACGGATCCCCGCGCCCGGCGACGGGTTTGACGACTTTGCGGACTGGCCCTTACAATCATTCTCCGAAATCGTTCTGTGCTGGAGGACCTGCCGTCGATGCGTCCCACCTACGCGGTTACTGAGCTCCTGGGCGACGGAATCGGTCCCGAGCTGTCGCAGGCCGTCCATCGCCTCTCCCAGGCGCTGCCGGTCCAGCTCGATTTCGTCCCCGTGGACTTCCGCCTGGAGAGCCGCCGCGCCCGGGGGCGGGCGATCTACGACGAGGCGGTCGAGTCGATCACCGCGACGCGGGTGGCGCTCAAGCATCCGACCACCACCGCCGAGGAGAGCCCCAACGCCATCCTCCGCCGCCGGCTGGACCTCTCGGTCATCCACCGGCCGGTTTACACCATCCCCGGCGTGCCGACCAACTTCCGCCGCGAGCTCGACCTCGACATCGTCCGGATCGCCACCGGCGGCACCTACGACGACCCCGGCCGGATGATCGGCGAGGACGGCGCCGTCAGCCTGCGGATCGTCGAGCGGAAGCCGGTCAACCAGGCCGCGCGCTACGCCTTCAACCTCGCCCGCAAGACCGGGAAAAAAGTCACCAGCTCGTCCAAGTACACGATCCAGCGCGCCACCGACGGCCTGTTCGAGCAGATCACCAAGGAGGTCGCCGCCCAGTTCCCCGAGGTCCCGCACTCGGTCGAACTCTTCGACGCGATGCTCGGCAAGGTGATCATGGCGCCCGAGAAGTTCCAGATCGTCCTGGTGCTCAACGAGTACGGCGACTTCCTCTCGGACATGGCCTGCGGCCTGGCCGGCTCGCTCGGGATCGGGGCCAGCGCCAACCTGGGCTTCGATGCGGCGGCCGTCGTGCGGGTGGCGCTGTTCGACGCGGCGCACGGCACCGCGCCCGACATCGCCGGCAAGGGGCTGGCCAACCCAACGGCCATCTTCCTCGCCCTGTCGCTTTTGCTCTACCAGCTCGGCGAGATCGCGACCGGCCAGGCGGTCAAGAACGCCACGCTCGGCCTGCTGCGCCAGGGAGTACGGACCCGCGACCTCGGCGGCCAGGAATCCACCGACTCCTTCACCGAGGCCGTCGCGGCCGAGATCGCCCGTCACGACCCGCGCCAGGACGGACCGCCGGGCGAGCCGGCCCCCGGCACCTGAACCCGTCGGGCGGGCAAAGCACACTGAAGCGGCGCCGCCCAGTGGCAGTCCTTCACCGCCGAGTGGCAGTGTTCGCCCCAATTGTGGCAGTCATTCCGCCCTTGGTGGCGGTTTTTCGGCTTCCTGGAAGGCTGGAAAGCCTGACCGACTTTCATACCGGCGGCGTCGGAACGACCTGCGACGGCATCCGCCCCGGTCATGCCCCGACCACCCGATCGGTTTGGGGTGAACCGGGCGGGTCGGATCGGCTGGCCTGGCCGCCGGGACCGACGGACGACTGTTGACGTTCGCACCATTCCCATTCCCTGTCCCGCCGGCCGTGCGGGACGATGACGACTTACCCGCGGACGGCGGCGCCCAGCCGAGCATGGGGTCCTCTCCAGGACGGCGAGGAGTCGGCGCAGGGTGTCGCCATCGGCATCGGCATCGGCATCGGCATCGGCATCGAGGCCAGGCGCGACGGCGATCCGACGGCCATCCGCGACGATCAACTCGAGGACGGATGGCGGCGTGGCGTGGTGAGGCGTGGTGAGGTGATCGACTGGGGGGGACATCCAGCCATCCGAGAATCGAGCAGATGCCGGACGTCCCGCCGTTGCCGGAGTTGGCCTTCCCGCCGGACGACGCGATTACTCGGTCGTCCGCCGCGGGGCGCGGCGCACGCCCAGGATGGGGACGGGCTGGAGGAGCTCGCCTGAGCCGACGAGCGAGCCGAGGATGACAGTCGCCAGCGAGATCAGGATGCCGCCGGCCGTCCACCACGAGGCCAGACGCGCGGCCTGCCGGGCCGCCGCGTCGCCGCTGAGCTCGCGTCCCACGTCGGCCGCGGCGGTCGGCTTGCCGCGGACCCGGTCGTAATAGCTCCGGTATTTGTCCACCGTCGCCTGGTCGACGCCCGCGTCCTTCAGGTCGCGGGCGACGCGGTCGTAGTCGATCCGGCCGTCGTCGGTCGTGTAGACCCCCGACGCGGTGCCGAACAGGGCACCGAACCCGGTGCGCATGCCGGATCCGAGTAGCCAGACCATGCCCAGAAAGAGCACGCCCCAGAGGATCAGGCCGTACAGGACGGCCTCGAGCTTGCTCTCGCCGACGGCCAGCCGGCTGGTCGCCCAGCCGCCGAAGAACATCGACAGCAGCAGCACGATGATCGCATAGATCGCCGCGCCGGCCTCGAGGCCAGCGCCGGTGCCGCGCACGGCCAGCTCGATGCCCAGGGCCACGCCCACCATGTTCATCACGATGTAGATCGTCAGGGCGACCATCGCCCCGGCCGCGATCGCACCCCAGCTCACGCGGCTGCGAACGCCCACCAGGTCGACCGCGCTTGGTCTGCTCGACTCTGCCATCCGTCGCTCTCCTCCTCGAATCAACATGAGGTTTCACGCCACAACGGCAACCTCGTTCCAACATGCACGTCTCGTTCCGGTCGTCGGGAACCGAATCGGGCGAGCGAGGGAGGGAATGATGAGAATGGTCGCCTCTGGACTCGACCCGGATAGAGGCGTGCCGATCCTCGACCGCCGGCCCGGCCGCGCCTGAGCCGCGCACGACCGCGAGCTGGCCCGGGGGGACGGCCGGGCTCGGATCGGCCCGGGGGCCTGGGGTGTTTTCGCGAACGGAACACCGCGTGCCCGCACGTGCCGGCGGCCACGCCGACAACCGCCAGGTTCGTGCCCGTTCCGGGTCCGGGTTGCTCGTCGCCTGCAGGAATGTCGGACCGACGCGGTGCGTTGTGGTTTCGCGTCGGACCGCAACTGGTCTTTTGGGTTTCGCGAGGCATCGCGGTTTCTTGTTGCCTGTCCCATTCCGCCATGCACAGAATCACTGGGCGCATGGGGAGGCGCATCCGTCCGGGCATGTCCGGGCGGCCGCACCGCGCGGACGGGAGCTCGTGTGAGGTGGCAGATCCATCCTCGAGGGAGTTGGAATGATGAGACAACTGGGATTCGCACTCTTCCTGGGGATTTCGGCGATGATGGCGGCCGGCGGGGTTGCGACCGCCGGAGGGGTGCAGCCGGGCGACCTGATCGTGACCGACTACATCAACGACACCGTGGACGCCGTGAACCCGGTCACCGGGGCCAGCACCGTCATCAATCAGGGGTTCCATTTCACCAATCCTCAAGGTGTCGCAGTCAACGCCCAGGGGATGATCTTCGTCTCCGATATCGGCACATCCATCATCTACGAGGTGAACCCGACGACCGGGGTCGTGACGCCGTTCTCGACGGCGGCCAACACCGGGCCGGCCATCGATCGTCCGTTTGAGATGTCGTTCCTCGGGAACACGCTGTACGTCGCGGACGGGGGAACGGCGAACGGGGCCAACTCCGCGGTCTACACCGTGGATGCCAGCGGCAACCGGCACCTGATGGCGGGGGGTAGCAACAGCGCCTTCGGCATCGGCGGCGCGTCGGGGCTTGCCCAGGGCTCGAGCGGAGGCATGTACGCCTCGGCGAATAGCACCAGCACGATCTACCGAGTCGCCGCGGGGACTGCGACGCCCCTCACGACGACCGTCCCGCACGCGGAGGGCCTCTCCTTCGGCAATGGCCAGCTCTTCGCGGTCAGCGCGGGGGGGACGAACCCGTCTGTCTGGTCGATCAACCCGGTGACGGGCGTGGCCACCGACATCTCCGACAATAACGGCATCGGGACCGGGCTGCTGTTCCAGGACCTCTACGGGGTCGTGTACGACAACAATAACGGGATGCTTTACGTCACCGATCGCGGGACCAGCGGCAACCCCCAGATCGACCAGGTGAATCCGATCACCGGCGATCGAACGGTCATCGCGGGCAATGGCGTCGGTGGGACCACATTCGGCCAGCTCTCGATGGGGATTGTCGTCTATCCGGCGGGCAGCCCGTCGACCCCTGAGCCGTCGGGCCTCGTCCTGATGGCCTTCGGTGTCGCCGGCCTGATCGTCGGCACGCGGCGGTGGCAGGGGCAGCACCGCTCCTGATCGAGTCTGGGCCGGAACAGGCGCCGGAATTGTTGGTTCCCCTCCTGCTCCCCGGTCGGACACGACCCGGGTGCCCGTCCGCCGCGGTCGGGAGGGTGATGTCCGATCCGTTGGGTCCAGGCCGGCGGCGGCCGGGGCCGGCCGAGCCACGCCGGCCGCCGGTGGGACGAGGTACAAGGCATGGTCGGTCGGGTCGGCCAGACCGGGGCCGGTGAAACGAACAGCATTCCCATTTCGAGCCCTCGGGATCCGCCCGGCCGCCTCGTGCAATCCTGACTGCTCGAGCTTACAATCCATTCGCCGTCCGGAGGGGCTGTTCATTGCTTCGGGGGCTCGACCGGGAGTGCACGATGGTGCGACGAATCCTAATGCGTTCGGCGTTGGTTTTGGAGTCTGTCGCACGGAAGCCAGGCCGGGGCATTGGCCCTGAAAGGGCCGAACAGACCAGCTCAGGGCAACGCCCCGGGGCGATCGGGCCCAAACCCATCCGAAGCCCTGAAAGCACGCGACAAGGCGGCCGGATGTGATGCCCTTTCGGGGCTCGATGCGATGGCTCCGACCGGATCCGAGGGCGTTGCCCTGGGCTGATCTGTCACTGCCCCTTCGGGGCGACAGGCCAGGAGGCCGGTCTCCTGGCTACAGTCTCTGAGTTTGATGTGTTTTGGAACAGCCGGCTACGGCGGCGCGCCCGGGCCGGCGGCGAACGGCCCGTTTGCAAGCGACCGGGCAGGGAGAACGGATATGCCGTCGGACAAGCAGGATTCGAGGTTCAACCCCCTGTCGGCCGAGGAGGCGCGTGTCATCCTTGGCAAGGGGACGGAGCGGGCATTTACCGGTGAATATACGGATCTGAAGGATCCGGGCACCTATGTCTGCCGCCGTTGCAACGCGCCGCTCTATCGCTCCGATGACAAGTTCGCCAGCGAGTGCGGATGGCCCAGCTTCGACGACGAGATCGAAGGCGCCGTCAGGCAGGTGGCCGACCCCGACGGATTCCGCACGGAGATCCTGTGCAAGAACTGCGGCGGCCACCTGGGGCATGTCTTCGTGGGGGAAGGGTTCACCGCCAGGAACACCCGCCATTGCGTGAATTCCATGTCGATGAAGTTCTATCCCAGGGGCACCGAGCTGCCCGCAGTGATCCGATAGCGCCCGGCCGCACGGACACCGGTCCCTTTCCGCCCTCTTCCGTCAGTGGAGCGTCATGATCGTTGCCGCATCCTCGGGATTCGCCGTTCACTTCGGGCCGGGCCTGTCGTCCCGGAACAGCCGCTGGGACAGGAGATACAGGCTGCGGCCGGATCCGGGACGAGGGTGCCAGGATTGCCGAGGATCGCGGAGGCGAAGCCGTCGACGCAGGCGAAGCGATCCCGGTGTCTCAGGCCGATCGTCAGGGCCTGGCCCCGCCCATCGACAGCCCCGCGATCACCCGGTGCTCGCGGTGGGCCAGCACGGTCTGGTCCGATGGGACGGGATCGGCGGCCTGACCCGCCTTCTGCATCGGAACGGCCGGACGGGATCAGGTCAGGTCAGGTCAGGTCAGGTCGGCTCCCAGGGCCAGCGCACACTAACTTCTTGATCCGGTAAGAACTTGCATCAGATACTCTTCGTTCCAGCCGCAACTGCGGCGCTTCATCGCGATGCTGGTACGGTCCGGATGCTGCTTCAGCAGCGACA
>JAKAUH010000705.1 GCA_021818605.1 Planctomycetota bacterium | reverse complement strand
CCAGACTGGCCGGGCCCAACACATCGTCGCAGTTGGGGTTCAGTGGCATTTGTCCAGTACCGTCCCCGCCTCACGCCCTAACCTGCCCCACCAGCCAGAGTGGGCAATCGCGGCGCATGGCTTCATTCGCCGCCAATGCCAGGCGGGCAAACGTGAGGATCTCGGGGGCCTCGGCGACGCAGCCGTCGTCGGGGTCGTGGGCGATGCGCAGCACGTCCTCCAGGCCGTGGTCATCGAGCGGTAGCTCCCAGCGGGCGGCCAGGTCGGCCAGCTCGTTGCGCAGGCCCGGCAGGCTGGCGCAGCGCAGGTCGCAGCCAGCCGACAAGGGAAACGATGCCGTCTGCACGTTCGCGGGCAGATACACGCCGCGGCCGTCCTCGCCCAGCGCCATCAGGTTGGGGAGCGAGTCGCGGCCGAGTTCCTCCGACGCGCGGCGCTGCAGCTCGGACCAACCTGTGTCGGCCAGCTCACCGTAGTGAAGTGCGGTGTTGCCCTCCCATTCGCCCTCGGGGCCGAACGCGTTGTCCAGCACACCGGCGACCTCCGCGGCGAATGAATCCTCGAAGATGCCCCGCGCTCCGCCGACGGTGAATGATACAGCCATGTGACTTCCCTTCGCTTCTCGGTGCCGCGACCCGCTGGATGAGGGAGATTCCGGACCGGAGGTGATCTGATCGCCGACGCGGACACGCCCCTACCCACCACGACGTGGGCGCCGTATCCTGGTTCCGCTTTACGACGGCCCCGGCCCGTTACGTCAAGGGACGCCGGCCGACGGCCGAAGTGGCCGCTCCCGGCCGGCTGCTGGGGCCGGGAGGCGGCGACTCGGAACCCTCAGTGTGCCCCCGCTCCGAGGCATCTGTCAAGCGTCCTGTTCCCACCCATGAAAGGCAGGCGATGAGGCGATCTCGCATCCCCCTCCCGACCCTTCTGGTCTCGCTGATTCTCACGGTCATCGCCACCGCCGGCATGGGTGCGGGCGCAAGTGCGAGAGCCGCCGATGGAGACCCGGCCGGCGGTCCGGCCACGCCGGCGATCGGGTTTTCAGCCAAGGCGTTCGAGCAGCAGCACGCCGCCGAGGCCCGCGCCCTGGCCGTCCCCACCCCCGAGAACGCCCGGAAGTGGCTACGCCCCCTCACCGCCGAGCCGCATGTCGCCGGCACCCCGGCCGATCACAAGACGGCGATCTTCGTACGGGACAAGCTCCGCGAATGGGGCTGGAAGGCTGACCTCGTCGAGCTCGAGGTCTTGCTGAACTATCCGTATAGTACTCCCAGCCTCAAGCTGACCGCCCCGAAGCCCGTGAAACTCCCCGTCAACGAGGCGCCGGTCGCCAACGACAGGGACTCCGCCAGCAGCGAGGCGTTCGGGGCGTTCAACGGCTATGGCGCCTCGGGCTCCGCCGCCGGGCAGGTCGTGTACGTCAACTACGGGCGGCCCGACGACTACTCGGCACTCGAGAAGATCGGCATCGAGGTCAAGGACAAGGTCGTCCTGGTCCGCTACGGCGAGATCTTCCGCGGGCTGAAGGTCTACAACGCCCAGAAGCGCGGTGCCAGGGGCATCCTGATCTTCTCCGACCCGGCCGATGATGGATTCGTCAAGGGCGATACCTATCCGAATGGCCGATTCCGCCCCGAGTCAGCGATTCAGCGCGGGAGCGTCCAGTTCCTCTCGCACGGACCGGGCGACCCGTCGACGCCGTTCGGGCCGTCGATCCCGGGAGCCAAGCGGCTGCCGATGGCCTACTCGGTCCTCGCGAATCCCTTCCCGCCGGATGAACTGAGCCTCGACGACTGGGAGAAGCAGACCGGCCTCAAGCTGGTGGAATACTTCGCGACGATCCCCTCGCTGCCGATCAGCTACGGCACGGCGCATCAGATCCTGAGGGTGCTGGCGGGGCCGAACGTTCCCGCCGGCTGGCAGGGCGGATTACCCCTGCCGTACCACGTTGGCCCCGGGCCGGCGGAGGTGCAGTTCTCGGTCGCGATGGATTACCGGCTTCGCAAGATCTGGAACGTGCTCGCGACGATCCCGGGCACCGAGGAGCCCGATCGGTGGATCATGATGGGAAATCATCGCGATGCCTGGGTGTATGGCGCGGTCGACCCCGGCAGCGGCACGGCGGCGACGCTGGAGACCTGCCGGGCCATTGGCGACGCGGTCAAGCACGGCTGGAAGCCGCGCCGGACGCTCGTTTACGCGAGCTGGGACGCCGAGGAGTACGGCCTGGTCGGCTCGACCGAGTGGGCCGAGGCCAGGGCCGACGAATTGAAGAAGAAGGCCGTGCTGATGCTGAACGTCGACTCGGCCGTCAGCGGGCCGACGCTGGGGCTGAGCGGGATTCCGTCGCTACGGGATTTCGTCGTCGAGGCGGCCGGGTCGATCACCGACATCCGGACGGGCAAGACACTCGGCCAGACGTGGACCGACGACCATCGCGCGGCGTGGGCGAATGCCTCGCCGTTGATCATCGAGGACCCGGTGTGGTCGGCGGGCGAGGGCCACTCCGGGAAAACCCCGCGCAAGCCAGAGTCCCAGAGTCCCCAGATGGGCTGGCTGGGCTCGGGCTCGGATTACACCGTGTTTGTCGACCACCTGGGCATCCCGGCCGTTGATGCCAGCCTGCGGGGTGGGTACGGGGTGTATCACTCGATCTACGACGATTTCAACTGGATGGAGAAGTTCGGCGATCCCGAGTTCTTGAGCCACGCGACGGCCGCGCGATTATATATGCTGATCACGATGCGGGCAGCGGCGGCCGAGGTCGTCCCGATGCGGTTCGCGCCCTATGGCCTGGCGCTGCGGCAGCACGTGGATGAGCTGCGGCTGATTCGCGCGCGGAAGCTCCGCAAGGCGAATGGCCCGCAGCCGAGGCCGCGGCCGGGGGCGGAGTTCGACGGCGTGGCTGATCTGATCGGGGCCGTGCGGGAGTTCCGCGACCGGGCCGAGGCGTGCGATCGCGCGGTCGAGGCCGCGGCGCGCAGGGGCGGGATCGATCGCGCCCGCCTGGTCGAGCTGAACGACGCGATCGCGGCCATCGAGCGGGCGTTTTTGCTCGACGAGGGGCTGCCGGGGCGTCCGTGGTTCAGGCACGCGGTGTATGCCCCGGGGTTGACCACCGGCTATGCCTCGTGGCCGTTGCCGGCGATCCGCCAGGCGATCGAGGATGATAAGCCGGGTGAGACGGCGAAGGCCGTCGCGGCGACCGTGAAGCGGATCCGCGGGGCGACTGGTGCGCTGAATGTCGTGATTGGACGTGCGCGGGCCGCGGTCGGGACGGGGCATTAGGTCCAGCGCGCTGCGATCGGCTCGCCCACGGAAAATGGGGACAGGCACCACGAAGACTCGGTGCCAGTCCCCATTCTGTCAGGGCCTGTCAAGCATTCCCAGCCGGACACCGTCCCGTACCGTCCCGTTCGGACCGGAGTCCGGCTGGAAAGCCTGACCTACGACTGACCGATTCCAATCCCGACGATCGGAGACTCCCGGATGAGCCTCATTGATGAAGAGCCGAAGACCACGTTGCCGCGGGTGCTGGGCCCGGCGGCGGCGTTCTCGGCGGTGGTGGGGTCGGTGATCGGGTCGGGGATCTTTCTGGTCGCCGCGAAGGTGGCCGGGAACGTCCCGTTTCTGGCGGGGATCATTGTGGTCTGGGGGCTGGGGGGCCTCTTCAGCGGCGCGGGGGCGCTGACGCTCGCCGAGCTGGGCGCGATGCTGCCGCACGCCGGGGGTCTGTATGTGTTCCTCCGCGCGGCGTATGGGCCGCTGCCGGCGTTCCTGTTCGGCTGGGTCGAGTTCCTGGTGGTGCGCAGCGGGTCGATGGCGACCCTGGCCGCGGCGTTCGGCCAGTATTTTGCGCACGTGGTCGAGCCGCCCGCGGGGGTTCCGGGCAAGGTGTGGCAGTCGGGCGCGGCGATCGCGGCGATCGCCGTGGTCGCCACGGTGAATGTGCTGGGCGCCCGGCGCGGCGGGACACTCCAGGTGTTCGGCACCGCCCTGAAGGTCGGCGGCGTTGCGACGTTGATCACGCTGCCGTTCCTCGTGGGCGGCGGGTCCACGGCCAACCTGGCGCCGTTCTGGCCGGTCTCGCAGAGTCCCTCGGCGATCTTTCAGGGCATGATGGCGGCGATGGTGAGCGTGCTCTGGGCCTACGACGGCTGGACGAACGTCACACCGCTGGCCGAGGAGATCCGCGACCCGGGCCGGAACATCCCGCGGGCGCTGATCGTCGGCATGGTCGTATTGATCGCCGCCTATCTGGGGATGACGCTGGCCTATCACTACGTGCTGCCGATGGACGAGGTGAAGCAATCGGTGGGCAGCGCCGAGCATTTTGAGCGCGCGGTGGCCGCGGTGTATTGCGACCATCTACTGGGCCGGCCGGGCGTGATCGGGATCTCGCTGCTGGTCATGTGCTCGACGTTCATCGCGCTCAACGGCAACGCGCTGGCGGGCCCGCGGGCCTATTTCGCGATGGCGCGCGACGGGCTGTTCCCGGCGTCGCTCTGCCGGGTGCACCCGAGATTCCAGACGCCCGCCAACGCGATCGTCGCGCAGGCGGTCTGGGCGAGTCTGCTGATCGTCGCCGGTACGTTCCTGATCATGGTGCCGCCGGACGACCGCGCGTCGGTCCTGCCTGGGTTCCTGGTGGCTGCGTGGAAGAAGCTCAACCAGACGCCGTTGTACGACGTGCTCTATACCTACGTCGTCTTCGGCGCGTCGATCTTTTACCTGCTGGCGATCGCGTCGGTGTTTGTGCTGCGGGCGCGGCGGCCGGAGCTGCCGCGGCCTTATCGGACCATCGGCTATCCCGTGACGCCGTTGATCTTCGTGGCCTCGGTGCTGCTGCTCCTCGGCAACATGCTGGTCGACGCGGAGAGCCGCGTCCCGTCGCTCGCCGGGCTGGGGATCATCGCGGCGGGCGTGCCGGCGTACTGGTTCTTCCGCCGGACACCCGGGTCGCCGGGTCGGTCGTGAGGGCGACCAGGACGAGGTCGAAACCACCGACCCGTCCCGACGGCAATCCGCCCAGAAGAGGAACCACGAAAAACACGAAATCCCACGAAAAAGAGGACCAATCGAGCCGACCGCAAGTGGCGAGTGGGGTCCCCAACCCATCCCATCTTTCGTGCTTTTTTCGTGTTTTTGGTGGTGAATTCCGAGACTCCAAGGCTGCCCCGTCCGCCCATCGCGACGGCCTCATTTCTGGCCCCGGTCGGGGTGGTCGCCGGGTTCTTCCTCGAGGGCGGCGGCGCCTCGGCGGGCGGTGAACAACCGGCGCGGGGCGGTCGGCGGGCGGTTGTTCAGGTGCTCGGAGTCGCGGGTGAGGTGCAGGAAGCCGATGCACATCTCGTCCGTCGTCTCCTCGCCCCAGCGGACCTCGATCGGCGGCCGGCTGGGATTGTGCAGGTTGCCCGGCGAGTTGTCGAAGTGGGCGACCATCTCGATCCGGGTCCCCTTTGGCAGAGCGACGGCCTTCTCGAACTCGTAGAGGGTCTGCCAGTTGAAGTCCCAGTCGTCGACACGGATCAAGGTCTGGCGCGAGCCATCCGGCCGGACGGCGGTCAGGCGGAAGTCGCGGCCGAGCAGGTGCATGTGCGGAAAAACCCCCAGCAGGTGCGAGTCCTGGCGGATCGTCATCGCGCCCTTGACCTCGTGCCTCGGCTCGCCGGGCGGGATTCGCAACTCGGGCCGGCCGAAGAGGCTCGGGCGCGGCGGCAGCACGACACCCGAGCGGATCTGCTTGTCGACCGGGCCGCGGGCGAAGTACAGGCCGATCGTGCTGGCGTCGGTCTCGGGCTTGCCGCTCTTGTGATAGTGGACCTGCAGCAGCACGTCGGCACCGGCGGGCAGGGCGCGGGCGGTTCCCTCGGGCGACCAGAACGGCCTCCGGCCGGGCGCCCAGCCCCAGAGCTGGCCGGCAGGCAGGAACGGCAAGCCGTTCGGCAAGCGGCCATAACCGCCGCCGGAACTTGCGTAGCCCGGTCCGCTGTCGGCGGCGTCGAGCTTGCGAGCGGTGCCCGAGACGTCATAGGCCGCCAGGATGTGGTGCACGACCCGGGGGTTGCCCGGCTTGAAATCCACCGCGGCGATCCAGTGTCCCTGGGTCAGCCCCGAGGGGATCGCGAACACCCGGTACTCGTCGGGCCCCGAGGCGCCCAGCGTGAACGGTTCGGCAACCTTGAGGACCAGGTCCGGCGGCCCGAGCGCCCATTCGGAGTGCCAGGTCCGCGGCGGCGGGGCGTCCTTCGGATTCCCCTCGGGCGCGCCGGCCTCGGCCCAGTCGGCCAGCACCTTGATCTCCTTCTCGGCCAGCACGCGCACTCCGCGGAACGGCCCGCCCTCGGCCGTCGACGCGTGCCAGGGCGGCATGATCCGCTGCTCGGTCACCGCCGCGATGTCGTCGGCCCGCTTCCGGGCCTGTGTGTAATCCAGCAGCGAGAACGGCGCAACCTGCCCCGGGTGGTGGCATTCCTGGCAGTTCTTCTGGAGGATCGGGAGGATGTCGCGGTGATAGGTGGGTGCCTCGTCGGCGCGGGTCGAGGTCCCAATCCCGAGCATCGCCACCGCGGCCAGCCAGGCCACGCCGGCTCCCCATCGCCGCGCGAGACTCATCAAGCTAACCATCACACAGCCCTCGGAGTCCCTGACAAGATGGGGACAGCCACCTCCAGGATGCGGAGCCAGTCCCCATTCTGTCAGGGCTTGTTAAAAACGGAACGATTCCGCAACCGCCCGAGGGCGGCTCAGCCACGACGGCGCCGCCCAGGCCCTCTGATCAGATAATAGTGCCCGGAAGCCCCGGTTGTTTCACGAATCGGGAGAATTCGGGCGGGAATCGACCGGAATGGACCGGTCGGGACGCCGATCGACTTCCCGGACGGCGTTGGTGACGTCGATGAATCGGTAGGGTTCGGGCCAGGTGGAGAAGTAGCTGCGGTCGGGCAGGAGCGGCAGATGAGCGCCGAAGAACGTGTTGAGGACAACGCGGAATGAGTTGACGGGGGTGATGCCGGGATGGAGTCCCTCGTACCGGCCGCCGGGGAAGCAATAGGCGTTCAGAATGCTCATTCGCTCGGGGAGGTCGGTGTTCTCGACGCTCTTCATGTCGAGGTTCAGCTCCGAGCCGTGATCCGACTGGACGATGATGATCGGCGGCTCGGGCGACCCGGCCAGGATGCGGTCGATCATCCGCTGCACCCGCGCGGTGATATAGGCCGCCTGGTCGCGATACGCCTTCTGAAATCGCTCGGGGTGGCGAAACCGGCCGTTGACCTTGCCGTCCTGGAAGAGCATGAACTGCTCGTATTCGTGCACCCGGGCGACGTCCTGCCCCTCGGCGCCGAAGATGATGGGCGGGTGCGGGCAGAGGATGTGCGCGAAGGTGAACGTGGGCCTCGAGTCCTGCGCGACCTCGGGGACCCGGTCGAGCAGGTAAAGAATCCGCTCGCGGGCCTGCTGGAACGGATCCAGCCGCCGGGGATCGGGCCAGACGACCCGGGCCGGCGTCTGGTCGACCACCATCCGCTGGAATTCCGACAGGTGCACCCGGGGCGCGAGGTAGCGGTCGGCCTCGGGATGCTCGGTCGGCTCGAAGCCGGTCGCGAACGTCACGAACGCGTAGCCATGTGGCTTCAGGGTCGCGACGACGTCGTTGCGGCCGATCAGGTCGGACAGCTCGGTCTGGTCGTTGCCCAGGCCCTTGACCATCTCGTCGAGATAGCTCGCGTTGAGCGAAGATGCGAGCGAGAGCGGAGTCTGGCAGTAGTTGGACGTGCTACGGCCGGCGACGTAGAAGCCCTTTTGCCGCAGGTGGTCCAGGAACGCCGAGTTGTCGAGGCCGAAATGCGAGGCCATCACATCCTGGCGGGCGTAGCCGTCGAGGATGATGTAATAGATATCCGGCCGGCGCGCGACCTGGGAGGGCGCCGCCGTGGTCATCGGCCGGGCCTGCCGGGCGGGCCGCGACGCGACAGGCGCCTTGGCCGTGGCGATCCGGGCCAGCGGGATCGCCACGACGACGACGGCCAGGATGTTGAGGAACCGGGTTGTCCTCGACAGGTCGCCGAGCCGGCGCACCAGGAAGGCGAAGCCGGCGAGCAGCACCAGCTCGAGCAGCACAATCCAGATCGGGTCCACGACGGTCCGGCTCTTCGGGACCCAGAGCCCCTTGATCGCGGTCAGCAGCGATTCGGCCGGCTCGATCAAACGGTCGACGGTGTAGAACGGCACGACCGCCGCGGCCGTCACGAGCGCGCCCTTCGCCGCGGACCGCAGCAACAGCCCGAGCACCAGCCAGGCCGTCGCGGCGACTCCGACGGCAAACGTCAGCAGGAGGACCAGCTCGGCGGTTCGGACCTCGCTCGCGTTCTGGGCGAACAGGGCGAGGATCGGATAGGCCGCGAACAGGGGAGGGTAGATCGGCACGCGGGCCGTCCCGCGGCTCAGTCGCCCCGGCGGCTGAGCAGGTAGAGGATCCGCCCCCGCTCCGAGATCGGCTCCGAGGCGTCGATCGTGAAGTGCTGGCTGAAGCATCGCTCGAAGGTCTCGCGATCGTAGGGGTGGTGCACGCCCGACCGCTGCGCGGCGAGCAGGCGCACCTGGGGGTCCGTTTCGGGGACGAACTCGATCAGGAGCCGCGGGGCCACGCGTCGGAAGAAGGCGGCGATGTTGGCCATCGGCTGGTTGCCCGCGATCGCCAGGTGGTGCACCAGCGCCAGCGCCATGACCAGGTCGGGCTGCCTCCGGTCGAAGAACGACACCCGCTCGCGGTTCATCCAGCCGGACGCCGGGCTCGGGTTGAACAGGTCGAGGACCAGGGGAAGCAGCCGCGTCTCGCCGCGATTTCGCGCGTCGAGGTACATCGCCTCGATGCAGTCCGGGTCGGCGTCGAAGGCGGTCACCGACGCCCCCAGCCCGGCGGCCAGCCGGCCGAAGTGCCCGGTGTTGGCGCCGAGGTCCCAGACCGACGCGGGCTGGACCCGACCCAGCATCTCGGCAACCAGCCGCCCCTTGCTCGCGAATGCCTCCGGGGTGTAGGGCGGGTCGCGATCGTACGACGCCCAGTCGCCGCCGACCGGCCGGGAGGCGAGCTTTCGCACGGTCGTCTCGAGGCTGTCGATCAGCCCGAGCATGGCACTCCGGCCCATCGCCCTGGTCGAGGCCGGCGCGGCGGCCCTCGCGTCCTGCTCCGTCCGCCGCCCGAACCGGGCGTGGAGGTGCAGGTGGAGCGCCAGTCCCCAGCGCCGCCAGGATAACAGCGGCAGCATCCGCGCCGCCAGGCCGAGCGGGACGCCGTCGATGTTGGTCCGGCCGAGCTGGCCCAGCCGGCCATCGACCAGCGACATCAGGGCCAGCGGGGCGAGGAAGTGCTCGCAGAACTGCCGGTAGCCCGCCCAGGGCGCGCCTTCGCGATGGATCTCGAACGAGAGCGTGTCGATGAAGACCGGCCGTCCGCGGTGAAATTGCAGGTTGTAGGCGCTGCAATCCTTCAGCGTCATCCCGCGCCCGAGTGCCTTCCGCTGCACGGCCAGGGCCGCGAGCGCCGCATCCCGGAACGCGCTGAAACTCCATTCGTATGGATACGAGATCAGCCCGATCGGCTCGGGCCGGATCACCCGGTACGCCAGCGACGGCTCGCGCCCCTCGGCAACGATCTCCTCATGCGGAATCAGCAGCCGCTCGTCGATGAGCTCGTCGTAGAGACCGGACGTCATCAACCGGTCGTAATGCTCGCGATAGACGTGGTTCACCTGACGGCGAAGGTCGCCGTCCTCGGTGTACACGAACCCGGCGGGATCGCGAAAGGACACCTCTGCCAGGCTGCACGTCGTGGTCATTTTCGGGCCCAGGGCAGCGCCGCGCGCACCTGCCGGGCCCACGACTTGACGAAGAACGAGGCGCTGAGCGCGCCGGCCAGGAGCACCTGGAAGACGATGCTTCCCATCCCTGGATCCAGGTAGGCCCACAGCCGCGGCGAGGCCGCGGCCGTCGACCATACCATTTCAAACGTGTTGAAAATCCACATAATTTGAGTATCCAAGAATTCTTCTGGGACGAGGCCGCCATCGCCGCCTCACTATTACGCCGGCAGAAAAGTCGGTCAGGCTCTCAGCCTGACACGCCTTCATTGTCAGGCTGAGAGCCTGACCTACTTGAGGATCTTCCTTGCCGGGGTGATACCTACTATCAGCGTCAAGCCAGGTGATACTGTCCCTCGCTGCTTCCACCAG
>JAKAUH010000718.1 GCA_021818605.1 Planctomycetota bacterium | reverse complement strand
CGGATCTGACGCCAGGAGTCGTAGAGCTGGGCCCGGAAGTTCATCAGGTCCAGCCGGTATTCCAGGCCGACCCTCACGGCCGCCTGGAGCACGTCCTCCAGCCCGTCCTCGTCCTCGGGTCGGAAGTTTTCACCCGCCCTGGAGGCCCGGTAGTTGCGGTAAATGCCCAGGACGGAACGTCCGTCGATGTCAATGTCCTGAAGTTGCGGGATCCTGCCGATGATCCCGGGGAGATCGCTGAGCTTCCGTTCGGGGTCGAGCTGCCACTTGTCCACATTGTTGAAGACGTCATAGAACGGCCTTCCCAGGAACTCCTGGTCGAGCACGATCGGGATGTCGGGCGGCATTCCAAGCTGCATCTTAAACTGATCAAGCTGAGCCCGATAAGTCACCTTGTCGCTGAAGAGCTTCGACCGGGCGCCGATCAACTGGGACTGCACCTGGTCGACCTGAAGCTGCGAGAGCCCCGACGCCTCGCCCTGAATCAGCGCCTGATACAGTTTAACCAGATTCTGGTAAAAGGCCACGTTCCTCCGGTCGATCTCGACCTGCACCACGTTGAACGCCGCCGGGATGAAACCAATGACGGGATCGACGTTGCCCGCCGACGTGAAGCCGGAGAGGTTGAAGGTCTGACCAAAGTTCTGGACCGTGCCTCCGGTCAAGGTCACGACGAAGAACTGCTGGCGGAACTGGGTGAATGCGCGAACCTGGTAGAGCAGGTTTCGCTCCTCAGTCGTCAGGGGTTCGAGGATCACCGCCCGGCCACCGCCCTTGAGCAGCGGTTGGACGAAGCTGAATGGCAGGGACGAGAGCACCGTCGGCTGCCGCGGGTTCTTGCCGGCGAAGTTGAACACCAGCTCGCTGGCGAAACCCATCAGAAGCTGGCCGCCGCTGCTGAACAGCTTGCCGAACCCCGCGATCGTGCCCAGGTTCATGGTCGAGACCTGGCCGGTGGGCGCATACCGCGTCGCGTAGGTGAACGCATTCGCCGTGGAGAGGCCGGTCGCCGTCGGGAAGCTGCCGCCATTGATCGACGCGCCCGAGCCACCCGCACCGCCTGTCTCCGGCACGCCCGTCACCGGCGACATGCCGGCGTAGAACTGCGGCTCGAACGCGAACCGCTGGAGCGTCACCGGCAGGGCGGCCAGGTACAGGTCCTCAAGCTGATACTGGTAATACCGTCCATTGATGAGCGCCAGAAGCCACGATTGCTGCATGTTCAGTTTATAGGCCTTGAAGTCCTTGGGCAAGCCGGCCGCCTCGGATTCGTTCATGGCAGGGACAACGGGGACCAGGATGCCGCCGAGTCCGGTGGCCTGGTTGGATTTTAACTTTCCGGCGTCGCGGAGCTGGTCGCCCATGACCTCGGCGGGTTGCCTGGTACCCCCGGGGTCGAGGGTGCCGGGACGGCTCACGCCCTGGCTGGGAGGGAGCGCTGGCGGCAGAGTGGGCGGCGGACCCGGTTGGTCGGCCTGGTCGGGTTGCGCCGGCGTGGCGGTTGCCGCGGGGGCTTGGGTCGCGCGGTCGAACGGCGGTACGGCGGAGCCGCTGACCGGCCGGTCCTGATACGCGACACGAGCGAGCATGCGGTCCTTCCCGCCGGGCTGGCGCAGGGTCTGGGCCCCGACCGGGTATGCCGGGAGACGCGGGGGCGGGATGATCGGCCTCGCCTCGGACGACGCCCCTCTCGATACAGAAATGTGCGTCGAACGCGTCGCCCTGGTGCCCGAATTCGCCCGCGATCGGGGAGGTGGTACAGGTCTCGGCCCAAATGTCGCCGGGGGATCGACGTCGTTGCCGTCCTGAAGTCGAACCAGGGCGATGGCCGGGTCGTTCGGCAGATTCCGCCGCGAGGAATTCGCCGCGGCCGAGCTCGAGGTGCTGGCCCCGCCATTCCCAGGCAGACTGGGCGAGGTTCGCGGCGGCAAGCGATTCGGTAGCCCCGGCGACGGCCGGGTCGCGCCGGGATTCGCTGGCAGGGACGGGACGCCGCCCGCCGGTCCCGAGCTCGCACCCGGTTGGCCCAAAATCCCCGGGCGAGGGCCGGCGGGACCGCCGATTCCGTAGGGCTCGCCGCTGCCGGGGACGGTTGTCCCGGGCGCATTGATGGTGGGTACCACCGGCAGCGCCTCACCTCCGGGCGGTTGGTCGGCGTCGATCGCCTCGTTGGGGTCGATGATGTCACCGGGCTTGTAGGGATTGGCCATCCCCGGGAACGGCCGGAACGGAATGGCGGGCCGCGAGGCGGGGTCCGTGCTCAGTGAGACCGGCTCGCCACCGTACCCCAGATTTCGCGGCAGGCCGGTGCTGTCGGGATCCGATAGTCCCTCATCCTTGTTCCCAGCCGCGGCGAGTTCCTGTCGCTGCCAGTATTCCAGCAGCTCCCAGTATCCCGTCCCCTCGACGGGCACAATCAGGCGGTTGTCGGGCCACTGCGGGACCGGCGAGAGGGCCTCGGTCGCCACATCGTCGGGCGGGGCTGGCGGGACGTCCTGGTCATACGGGTCGGCGAACCGCGACAGCGCGGGGCACTCTATGGAGAAGGTGTCGAGCCGCCAGCGCGGATCGCGGCTTTTTTCAAAGACGGCCTCGGAGACGTCCTGGTTGGTCCATTCCCGGTAGAATTCGCGCGTGCAGCCGGCCTGCGGCGCGATGGCCAGCACGGCCAGCAGCGCCACTCTCCCCAGCCGCAGGGGCGCCCGGCCGGTTCTCGGACTCCTCCGTGTTCGCATGGATCTCGCCTCGACACCCTGATAGGACCATCCCGGACGATGACCGCCCGGCGTGTTTCGATCAACGACGACGCTCCGACCCGCTGTCTTCACGGGCCGTGACTGGCATCCGCCCCCCACGCGTCGTGGGCGAGCGGGTGAACAACCTTCCGTTTTTGGAGCCGCGGATGTCCCTCGAGATGGCCAGATCCGGCCAGGTGCCGGGACGGGTTGGAGGGCAAGGGACTCGGCCCGCGGGTCCGTTTCCGCGAGTTATATCGGGCCCGCGCATTGGGGGAGTTGAGCGGAAAGTGCGGGCAGGGAGCCTGGCAACGGTTCGCAAGTCCCGAAATGGATAGAGTCTAGCCGTCGGGCCGGACGAAATTGCTGAGGGAAATCACCCCCACCGCGGCGGAGTCGCGCCGGGAAGCGGAGGGTAGGGCAGGACCGGGTGCCGGAAGGCGTGAAACTGGCATCCCACGGGGGGTGATCTGCGCACGGGCGGACAACGGATTCCGGCGCCCCGCGGCGGACGCGCCACCCATGGATCAGATCTCGGAGGAGGGAGTCTCCCATGCTCTTCGGCAATGGCCGGTCTCGGCAGTCGGACGCTCGTCGGCGCGACAAGGAAGCCATTCGCCCCCGGGGCGAGCAACTGGAAGGCCGGGTGCTTCTCTCCATCGACCTGGGCGGCACGGTCCCGAGCACCAATCCTGTCATCGCTACAGCGCCCTACGGGATGGATTTCGCCATGGCGCCCCAGACGACGACGCCGACGCCGACGTCGACTTCTCAGTCGGTTCCGGGCGCGGGGGCTGGCTGGAGCGTTTCGGACCTGGGAAACATCAACGGCAGTGGCTACGATTCGTTCGCCATCGGGGCGCCGACGATCACTAACCCCACGACGCTGGCGAACAATGCCGGCGGATCGGTCTACGTCGTCTTCGGCTCCAGCACGATCAACTCATCAAATGCCGTTCAGGTTAGCGACTGGCTCGCCAAGAATTCCTCGGGGAACTACGTCTATACGTCCACCAACCGCGTGGCCAGCATCACGGACCTTACTAGCACGTACGCCAACCAACAGCACAATCCCATCACCGGCCAAGCGTTGTCCCTGCCGTTTCCGTTCATCAAGTTTACGGGCCTCACGCAGTCACTGACCGGGGCCGTCGGCGCCTCGGTAGCATCCGTGAGGATGCCCAACGGCACTTATGGCATCCTGATCGGCGCTCCGTTCGCGGCCGCCTCGGATAACCTCACTCTGGGAACCGGGCGCGCCTTCCTTATCTCCGGCACCTTCAACAATTACGTCGGGCAAACGATCAACCTCGATAACCCGAGCCAGTACAGTGGCCTGAACATCGTTACCTTTATCTCGTCGGTAGATGGCAGCCAGCTCGGATCCTCCGTGGCCGGCGGACTCAACATCTTCGGCGATGGCGCCGGCGACGTGATCCTGGGGGCCCCCAAGGCCACGGTCGGCAGCACCAGCGGCACTGGCGCCGTCTATGCCATCTCGACAGCGGCCCTGTCGGGCGCGACCCAGACGATCAACGTGGGTACGATCGGCCAGAGCGGCGCGACGAATAGCGCGGTCTTTGCCGGGGCGACCTCGGGCGCACTGGCCGGTTTCAGCGTCGCCGATGCCGGAAACGTCAACGGTGCCTCGGGCAACGTGGACGACCTGCTGATCGGGGCACCCTCCCAGGGCTCTGGTGGGACGGCCTACCTGATCTACGGCGGCTCGGGCCTGGCCTCGCTCGCCCAGACCGTCAACAGCGTGCGGTACATCAACCTGGCGAACGTCGGAGCCGCCTCGACGACGACCGGCGCCGTACCGGGCGCGACAATCGTGGGACCGAGCGGCAGTCAGACCGGATACGCGGTCAGCTCGGGCGGGTTCTTCGACGGCAACACGAGCAACAGCGACATCCTGATCGGCTCGCCCTATTACTCGACCTCTACCCTGACAAATGCAGGCATGGCGACCCTCCTTTACGGCGCGTCCAGCTCGAGCAGTTCGTATCTCACCGGCACGATCAATCTGGCCAGCCCGCCCGCCTCGATCAGCCCCCTGTTCATGACAGGCGCCGCCGCCAACAACCTGGCGGGTTACTCGGTCTCGCCCGTCGGATACATTACTTCCGGCCAGCCGAGCCTGATCCTCGTCGGCGCGCCGGGATTCAATAGCAACAACGGCGCCGCGTATCTGCTCCCGGGCCGGACCAGCGGGTTGACCGGTACTTATTCACTGCTGTCGGCGGAGTCCTCACCCCTTTCGGGCCAGCAGTTCGTCCTGACCACGCCCGCCGTCAGCACGACCTCGCCGCCGTTCTTCGGGGCCTCGGTCTCCAGCCGATTCCAGACGACCAGCGTGACCGCGGACAGCGATTCGAAGGAAGACTTCATCATCGGTGCGCCCGGTTACGCCGTCACACAGAACGTGAACAACACGAACACCACCCAGGCCGGCGGCGCCATGGTCATCCAGGGCGGCCTGATCCCGCCGCTCACAGGGCCAAGCAACATTATCCAGCCCCCGATCGGCATCGACCAGCCCACGGGCCCCTTCGCCATCAACGCCACCACCCCGAGCAACCTGTCGATCTATGTCTTCGGGACAACGACCTCGACGGGCCAGGTCTTCCACCCCGTCACGGACATCAATCCCAACGCTCCTGTGGTCGTCAACGGCCACAGCTACGCGAGCGCCACCCTGATCCCCGACCCGAACAAGGCCGACTGGCTCAACGGCATCCAGGACGCCATCCTCGTTGTCTCGCCCAGGTCGGCGCTGAACCTCACCAACGGCACCCAGAACATGACCGTCAGCGGGAGCATCCTCTCGACCTCGCCCCTGGCCGGCTTTACCTGGAAAGGTACGGCCCAGGTGACGGTGAGCGGAGGGATCTCACCCACCCCAACACCGAGCCCATCTCTGGTCGCGGTCGCCCCGCCCGGTCCGGTCACCTCGACGACGTACAACCCGCCGTTTGGTGCCTCGCAATTCGTGCCCACGATCTCGCAGTTCTCGACGTACAACTACGCCCCGATCCCGCTGTCCGTGGCGATGCAGCAGTACTTGCCCCCGCCCGGCTTCAACGAGCGCATCTACGCGTTCAACCACCGGGGCCAGCACCTGAAGAACTACCTGACGCTCCGCGGCCAGGCAGCGACCGGGATCTTCATGGAGAAGGAGCCTCGCATCCTCCTCAACGGAAAGGTCTACGACCGCAGTCGCTTCCATTCCGGCAAGGCGCTCTCTTATACCCACCGCGCGCCCAACATCGGCAGCATCTACAAGGGCGTCGTCCCGGTGCAGCAAACGCACCAGAATGCCATGTACCTGGGGCCGATCTACAGGGATTCCACCGGCCGTCCCGGATTTAATACTCCGAAGAGTACCCACATGGAGGGCATCACGGAGTAATCAAGCCCGCCGGGGCCAGGCTCAGACCGACCAACCCGAGGGCCGGATCGCACCACGAGGCGATCCGGGCCTCTCGGCGTTTCCCGCCAGGATATTGCTTTCCCAGATGCTCGGGTTCGGAACACCTGGGACGTCTCAGAGGATGGGAAAGAGTCGTCGAAAAGGGGCAGAGAGCAGAGAGCAGAGAGCGAAGCAGCATAACAGCACACAGATTCTTCACTTGCAGTCATTCGCTCTCTTCTATCTGCCCTTCGGAGTCGATTTCTTCACAGGCTCTCAGCACTCCGACTTCACCAGCTTCGACAGCCGGCTGGCGAGCCGCTCGAGCGCCGGGCTGCGGTCGTACGAGTCCAGGTGCACGTTGATCAGACTGTAGCCCGTCGTGTTCGCCAGGGCCTCGCGCAGCGAGGCATCCAGCTCGCCGAGGGTCCGCACCTCGAACCCGCGGCCGCCGCCCAGCACCTCGGGAATCCGGTGATAGGCCCAGTCGCGGATGTTGTTGAAGCTTCCCTCGAGCAGGAACCGTTCGGTCGTGTAGCCGTGGTTATTCACAAGTACCACGATCGGGTTGAGCCCGTGCTGCGCGATCGTCGAGAGTTCCATGCCCGTCATCTGGAACGCGCCGTCGCCCACCACCACGAGAATCCTGGGGGTCGGATTCGCCATGCTGGCGCCCACCGCCGCTGGAATGCCGAAGCCCATCGAGGTGTAGTACGCCGGGCTGAGGAACTCGGTGTGACGGTGCATCTCGAGGTCCGCGGCACCGAAGAGGGAGTCGCCGATGTCGGCGATCACGGTCATGTCGGGACACTCGGCCAGCAGCCGGTTGAGCCGGTCGAAGAGCAACTGCGAGGTCATCGCGTCGCCGGCCTCGGGCGGCTTCTCGAAAGTGAACGGATTCGACCGCGGCGGGATCGCGGTGCGGCGGACATTGGGACGCCGCTCGATCAGGCCCCGAATGAAGTCGTCCAGCCGCACCTCGCGGTAGTGGTGATGGCGGATCCTCAGGTTCTCGCTGGTCGCGTCGATGCAGCGCGACGGGTCCAGCTTGGCCGTGAAGATGCCCAGGTTGATGTCGGTGAGGAAGCAGCCGAGCATCAGCAGGCAGTCGGCTGACTCGACCAGCTCGGTGACCTCGGCGCGGCCCATGGCGCCCTCATAGACACCGGCAAACAGCGGATGGGCCTCGGAGATCACGCTTTTGCCCAGAATCGTCGTGGCGATCGGCATGCCGGTCGACTCGGCCAGGCGCAACAGCTCGTCCTGGAGCGAGAAGCGGTGAATCTCGACGTCGGCCAGGATGACGGGTCGCTCGGCCTTCTCGAGCAGGGCGATGGCCTCGTCGAGGGCCTCGCGCAGCGCATCGGGGTCGCTGGGCGGCAGTCCCTCGGGGGGCCGGTGCGGTTTGAGCGTTCGGGCCATCACCTGGTCGCGGGGCAGTTCGAGGTACACCGGCCGCTTGTATCGCAGGGCCGCCTCGAGTACGCGGTCGATCTCCTGCAAGGCGGTCTCCGGCCGATCCAGCACGGCCGAGGCGACCGTGATCTTCTCGAACACCTCGAACTGGGTCTCGAATCCCTTGACCTTGTGGTGGAGCAGGGGATTGCGAGCCCGCTCGGAGAGCCCCGGCGAGCCGGCCAGCACGATCACTGGCGACTTCTCGGCGTAGGCGCCGGCAATGCTGTTGCAGGTCGACAGCCCGCCGACGCAGTAGGTCACGCAGATGCAGCCCAGGCCGTGGATCCGCGCGTAGGCGTCAGCGGCGAAGCCGGCGCTGTCCTCGCGCGTCATCCCCACCAGACGGATCGGGCTCTCCTCGATCAGCTTGTAAAGCTGGAGCACGTAATCGCCCGGGATGCCGAAGACGTGCTCGACGCCCAGCACGCCCAGCCGGTCGATGAGGTACTGGCCCACGGTCGCGACCGCGGGCGTCGTCGCTGTCCCTGTCGCCGTCGCCGTCGCAGTCGCAGTTGCCGGGGCTGGCACGGCGGCCTCGGTCGTGGCCGGTGATCCGTTGCGGCCTGCTCGGTTCGACCCGGCGCGGGCAGACCCTCTCCGCGAAGTGCTCGCCATCAGTCCGTCTCCCCTGGCTGAACGTCGGCAGCCGACACGAACCTCGGGGCCCGCCGCGGTCCGTTCCAGCGGACGAGGGGACCACGAGCCTCGGCCGGCACC
Organism: Planctomycetota bacterium; assembly: GCA_021818605.1. Taxonomy (GTDB): domain Bacteria; phylum Planctomycetota; class Planctomycetia; order Isosphaerales; family Isosphaeraceae; genus JAKAUH01. Next base: position 1,926 of record JAKAUH010000718.1, on the reverse strand, counting down.
GGCCGATTGTAGACGTAAACCCACACGCGGCACGAGCCGCGCGTTGTCGTCTCCACGCGGCGGTAGAGCCCCTCGCCGACCCCTTCCCACGGGTCGAGACACGATTCCAGCTCGCCCGCGCCCACAGGCCGGACGAAACCCTCGACCCAGCCGGCGGCCGGGTCGTTGAGGTCGACCAGGGCCGGATAGGCTCCCAGGTCGAAGAGCCGGCCGCGCACGGCCTCGGCGCGCCAGCATCCACTCTCTGCCTCGGCAGCATCGCCCGGCATGAGAGTCTCGTAAGCGAACAGCATCGAAAGCATGGAACCACGGCTCCGGCGGTCCAGGATCGGCCGGCGTCTACCAGCCGTCGCTACGCCCATTGTAGCCGATCCCGCGCCGTGTGGGCGGCCCCAAACCGGACCGCCGCGTTCAGCCTGTCGAACGAAGCGACTCAGCCTGTCGAACGAAGCGACTCTCTCTCGCCAGATCGGCCCTTCCACAGGGAACCGTTGGACCGGCCGTGCCCTCTGCCCAGCCTCGTCGCCATCCTGCCCATCAGGCCCAATCGTCGACGCGGCTGGACCAGCCCCTGAGGTTCCGCCCATCCCCGGTAGAATCGCGCGACCGCCGGTGCCTCGAGCTCGAGAACCCTCGCTCGCAACCCGGGATCCCAGACCGGTTCGCCCATTTGCTTCGGGCTCTCGTTGGCCCGCGGGGCCTGGCGGACCATCTCGACGTCGAACTCGCAGCCCAGCCTCGTCAGAACCTCGACCAGATCGCCGGCCAGCGTCTCCTGACGCCCGACAAACTGCACGTAATCATGTCCGGGCGGGCCGATGAACCACTCGTACATCCGGCTGACATATCCCGGCTCGTGGCGGATCATCAGGCGGATGAACTCCGAGAAGTCGTCGGACTGGCAGCGCTCGAGGGTCCGCTGCGGGTGCCACACACCGGGCTCGAAAATCTGCCACTGGCCCGCCTGAAACTTCCACCACGATTCGTACCAGCTCAGCGGATGCCTGACAAATGTAAAGGTAAAATCGAATGATTGCCGGAGCATCGGTAGCGGCGCATGCCGCCACGTCACGCCGTCGATCGTCGCCACTTTCTCGTCGCCCAGTCCGTGCGCCTTCAAGGTCGATTCGACCCAGGATCCGCCCGTCTTGGGAATATGCAGGAAAAGTGCACGATCACCGCATACGCATGCAGACATAAATCTGGATCCCTTCCTCGCGAGATTCCGTGGTCTAGTGCGTGCAGCGGCGCTGCGCGTTGGGCCGTAAACGGCAGTCCGGATTCGACCGTGCGCCGTCCAACCGGAATCGTATCGGAAAAGAGATCGGCTTTCGGGCGAGTTTAGCGCATTATTTACATAGACTCACCGTTCTTTACGTACCAGAGATGTCGCTCGTGGGTGGGGTCGCTATTGTCGCCAATCGACGGCATCATCGACGGGCGTTGAGGATGATGCCCAGGTCGTGGGTGAGCGATTCGAGGATCAGGTTCACCGCCAGCCGGCGATCGATCTGATAATCCGCCTCGAGGCAGCGATCGGCCAGGATCAGAACGTCCTCCGGCTCGAGCCGCGCGGCGATCGCCTCGACCGCGTGGCGGTCGGCCGGGTCGGCGGACGGCGGCTCGATCCCGGCGGTCTGCCAGAGCACGCCCCGGAAGAACCGCGCCAGCTCGCCGACCAGCAGCGTCGCGCGGCGACGCTGGTCGACCGACTCCTTGCCTGATTGCTTGACGTGATCCAGAACGCGATGGGCCATCGCGGGCGGGTCGAATCCATGGTCAGCGGCCAGCTCGTCGATCAGGGCACGGCGGAAGCGACCGAGCGCCTCGTCGGCCAGGTCGAGGGCACGGCGCAGGCTGCCGTCCCCCAGCGCGGCGAGCCGTTCGGCGTCGGCTGCGTCGCGGGCCACGCCCTGCTCGAGCAGG
>JAKAUH010000525.1 GCA_021818605.1 Planctomycetota bacterium | reverse complement strand
GGCCGGCGACAGGGGAGTCGTGCTCCGGTTCCGCAAGGAACAGCTTCCGGCGTTCACCTTGTGGAAGAATACCGCCGGCCTGCGCGATGGCTATGTCACCGGGCTCGAGCCCGGCACCAACTATCCCAACCCTCGCCCATTCGAGCACGATCGCGGGCGGGTCATCACGCTCGAGCCGGGCGGCCGCTACGTCGCCGAGACGGTCCTCGAGGTGCTGGCCACCCCCCGCGAGGTTGCCGAGGTTCAGGCAGAGATCCAGCGGATCCAGTCCGGCGTCCAGCCGACCGTTCATCCACGTCCGGTCGAGCCCTTCGCCCCGGCATCGTAGGCCCGGCCCACCCGGCGCTCGCCGGCGGATGAGCGTCTCGCGCCGATCCGGGGTGGAGTGGAGGTCGGTCGTCGTCGTCGATCGTTCTATCCTCCGGCCGGCAATCCGGCGGCTGAATCCCGGGTCGCGCGTTCGATCAGCTCATCCAGAATCGAATCGAACATCTCCCCGTCGGGTGGTCCGAGCCATTTGTGGCGGACAATCCCGCGGGGATCGACGAGATAGATCGTCGGCCAACCAGGTATTTTGAACTGAGAGGCGATGGGTCCCGCGCGGCTGCCTTCGAACCACGAGCGCCAGGGCAGATTCTCCTGCTTGATCCGTTGGCGCAGCGAGCCACGGTCGGTATCGCTGTTGATGCCGAGCAGGACGAAGGGCTTGCCGTTCATCCGCGTCACGAGGGCACGCATCCGTGGATACGTCGCGCGGGATGGCCCGCTCCAGTCGCCCCAGAACAGAAGCATGACAACCTTGCCGCGGAATTTGAGCAGGTCCAGGGGTTGGCCGTCGATGTCCTCGCCCTTGATGTGGGGCGCCCCGGTTCCGATGCCGGGCGAGCCCCTGTCGTAGAGGCGGGCCTGCGCGGCCGGGGCGAGGATCTGGAGGTAATCGGCGACGTCGGCGAACTCCTTCAAGGTCCGCTCGGAGGCCGCGACGGCGTCCTGGTCCAGTTCGGCGGGATCCTTCCGCATCGCCTTCTCGAGCAAGACCTTGTCGGCCTCCGACAGGTAATAGCCCCGGAGGTGCCGGGCCTCGGGGGAATCCCCCTTCAGCGAACGGACGAGCGCCGCTTCCTCCTTGAGGTACAGGGCCAGGGCCACGCACGCCCGACCCTTCGCGGCATGGTCCGGGTTCTTCTCGATGACGGTCCTGAACAGGTCCTCCGCCGATGGCGAGAGCGAATGCACCAGGCTCGGGACGAGGCGCGGGATCACCTCGCCGAGCCTGGGGCTGGCGGCATATTCCTGGGTCAGCCGTACCACGGCCCGATCGACCGCGGAATCATAGCCGCCGTTGCACACAATCCAGATCAGGGAATCGACCGCGGCGTCGTCGTGCGGGGCCGCGTCGACGATCGCGGTGAACTTCGGAATGAACAACCTGGCCCTGGGGTATCGCTGGTTGTAGAACCGGCGACGAGCCTCGGCGTTGCGGATGGCCTGATAGATCTGCCAGAATTGACTGAGGGCGTCCTGATGCTCCCGCACCAGGGCCCGATAGCGTTCTTGCGGCCGGTTCGCTGTCGAATGCTGGTTCACGTTGTCGTCGGGCAGGGCCGTGGGTACGAGCAGGCCGACGGCCAGCAGCTTCGAGAGTGTCAGGAACATCGTCATCGTCCCCCGTTCCGCGTCCGCCGACGTGCCATCGTCCCGGCATGGATTCGCGGCAAGGTATCGTGACGGACGCGGAATCCGTGAGCACGCCGCGGTTTCGATCTCTTCTGATCGGGAGATGCGTGTCCGCCAGCGGTACGACTCCAGGTCCCGCTCACGGGTATTGTGATGGTCCCGGGCGATCATCACCCAACCGTCAACTATCGTGGCCGTCGGGCCTTCCGTGCGTCAAGCGGCTCGCGGCGGCTGTTTCACACATTTATGTTTTGTTGCTTTGCGGCAACGATTTCGGCGACACTTGCCTCGCTCTCGAGGGGGGGTGCAGTCATGGTTCGTGTGGCTCGGAACATGGTCGTTCTTGCCTTCTCGTTCGCGGCGTTCCCGGCCTGCGCGGCAGAGCCGCTGGTGGTCGAGCTCTGGCCGGGGAAGGTGCCGGGGGACGCTGGGATCAAGCGGCGGGAGACCAGCCGGATCCATCAGTCGCCGCTGGTCGGCCCGACGCGGCTGATCACCAATGTCTCGCGGCCCACCCTGACCGTGTATCGGCCCGACAAGGCCAGGGATACCGGGACGGCGATGATCATCTGCCCCGGCGGCGGCTACTGGGACCTTTACTGGGAACTCGAGGGCGAGGAGGTTGCCGCCTGGCTGAATTCACAGGGGATGACCGGCATCATCCTCAAGTACCGCTGTCCGCGGCGGCCTGGCGAGCCGGAGGCCGAGCCGGCGCCCGGCCCCCGGATTGATGCGCAGCGTGCCGTCCGACTGGTTCGCAGCCGAGCGGCGGAGTGGGGGATCGACCCGCACCGGATCGGGATCGTCGGCTTCTCGGCGGGCGGCCATCTCGCGCTGGCAACCGCCGCCGGCTTCGGCGATCGCCTGTACCTGCCGGTCGACGCTGCGGACTCGCAGAGCGCCCGACCCGATTTCGCCGTGGCGTGCTATCCCGGGTATCTCAAGGTCAAGGACCGCGACGCAATTCGGACGGATCTTCGCATCCCCGCCGACATGCCGCCCGTCTTCCTCGCGCATGCGTCGGACGACCGCGAGAGCTACGGCGGCTGCGTGTCGGAGAACAGCGTGCTGATGTACCTGGCGCTGAAGAAGGCGGGCGTACCGGCCGAGCTGCACGTCTACGCCACCGGCGATCACGACTTCGGCGTGCGGCAGAACGACAAGCTCCCCTCAAGCTGGCCGGGGCTCTGCGTCGCCTGGCTGAAGAGCCGGAAGCTCCTGACCCCGCGCTGAGGCGGCGCGAGTACCGGTCGCGGTTACGCGATGAAAGCGGGCAACAATTGACGATCCACGGCCCGGTGTTCGTGCTCGTCGACGAGGGGCCCTGGATACCCCGGGCCCCAGTGGTCGCGGTACGGCCAACGCGATCAGGGATGGCGCTTCGCTGTCGCGGTGGGGCGGCGTGTCGACCTGTGGGTCGCCTTGCGGCGAGAACCGGTGGCCCGGCTTCTGCGAGCCGCGGGACGGTCATGGTTATCGGTGAAGGCGGGCCATTGTGCCGGGGCCTTTCTCATCTCCTCGCCGGCGACCGCGGCCTGGCCCGGGAACCGGCGGCTGGCGGAAGCCGCATTCCGCGCGGCGGCGCTGACCGCCCGGTCGAATGGGTCGGTGCTGCTGGCGAAGCCGGCGTTCGGCTGGGATACCTGGGCCGCGAAGTCGCCTGCGAGGTAGCTCACATTGTTGGCGGTGAGCGGTCGACCCATCCGATTGCCCGCGGATCCTCGCCGGCCGGTCACACCGTTCATCCCGCCGACGGCGCCATTCATCCCGCCGACGGCGCCATTCATCCCGGCGAATCCACCGCCGCCGCCCAATCCACCGCCGCCGCCCAATCCACCACCGATGCCGCCGCCAGCGATGCCGCCCCCGCCGCCGATGCCGCCGCCGCTCACCGCGGCGAGTGGGGCCTGGTAGGTCGAGAACCCATTGAGGGTGCTGAAGTACGGGTTCGCAGTCATCCGCACATAGCGGCGGTCCGCCGAGACCACGGGCGTCACGTTGAGCGCCACGCCGTCGAAAAACCCGGTGACGAGCGGTTCATACGCGACCGCCCCTCCCTGGCCATACGCCGGTTGGCCAGTGCCCCAGACCCACGCCGACGCCGCGACCACGCTCACCGCGGCGAACCGAAGAATTCGCTTGATCCCGGTCATCTCGGCGCTCCCTTTCCGGAACAGGACTCCGTGGCGATCGGACGTCTCGCCGCTCGGTTCACCAACACAATAGTATGCCACACCGCGGAGCCCGTGAACACGGGTAACCGGTCCTGCAAAACCGGAGCCAGCGGATGGTGCCTGGCTTCCTGTGTTCCGTACAGGCTTCCCAGCTTGCCTCTGTTGTCCTCGCTGGCCGTGACGGCTGGTTGGGTCGCGAGGGCTGGCGATGAGGCTTGGCCGGGAAAACCATGGAGTCGCGGCGTGTTCCGGCGAGTTGGTGTCACCATCGCGATTGCGGCTTAAGTTGCCCGACTCGATGTTCCGAGCATATCTCCGGGAGCGACCTATCCTTCTTGCGAGGGCATCGAGGCCGCGCGCCGAGGCGAGTTCGGTCGCGCGGGCCGGTTGAGAGCGCCCTGCCCTCACGCCGTCAATTCGCTCGACCGCGAAGGGAGACCCATGGCAGCCACTTCCCTGGCGATCGTCTGGCATCAGCACCAGCCGTATTATCCCGACGACGTCGGCGGCGAGAACCCGATGCCGTGGGTGCGCCTGCACGCGACCAAGGACTATCTCGGGATGGCGCTTCATCTCGAGGAGGTTCCCGAGTTCCACTGTACGATCAATCTTGTGCCCAGCCTGCTGCACCAGCTCGAGGCGTATGTCGACGGGGCAACCGATGTGCACCTGATGCTGTCTCGCCGACCGGCCGACAGTCTGACCCGCGACGAGGCGATCGCCGTCCTCGACTCGTTCTTCATGGCCTTCCCCGACACGATGATCCGGCCGCACCCACGGTATCATGAGCTGTACCTCCGCCGTTCCTCGTGGAACACCGGTGGCGCGCAGGCGCTCGAGCGGTTCCGGCCGCGCGATCTGCGGGACCTTCAGGTCTGGTCGAACCTCGCCTGGATCCACCCGATCCTTTTCGAGAAGGACCCCGAACTGGCCGAGTTCCGCGCGAAGGGAAAACACTACACCGAGGACGAGAAACTCTGGTTGCTGGGCAAGCAGCGTGCCCTGCTGGCCCAGGTGATCCCCCTGCACCGCGAGCTGGTCGAACGCGGCCAGGTCGAGTTGACGACGACGCCGTACTACCACCCGATTCTGCCTCTGCTGCTTGACAAGAACCTGGCGCGGGAGGCGATGCCCGACGTGGCGCTTCCCTCGTATCGCGGCGGCTACCCCGAGGACGCCGCCGAGCACGTCCGCCGCGCCGTCGACAGCCACGAGCGGCGTTTCGGCCGGCGGCCGGTCGGCATGTGGCCGAGTGAGGGTTCCGTCTGCCAGGCGATTGTCCCGCTGCTCGCCGAGCACGGCATCCGCTGGATTGCCACCGACGAGGAAATCCTGGGTTGCTCGACCCACGGGCTGGTCGGGCGCGATAGCCGGGGGCACGTGCGCAATCCGGATCGGTTGTACCGGCCCTGGCGGTTGCGCGAGGGAACTTCCGAGCTATCGATCGTGTTTCGGGATCACTCGATGTCGGACCAGGTGGGGTTTCACTATCAGCGCAGCCCGGGTCCGGTCGCGGCGAACGACTTCCTCGGCAAGGTCCACGCGATCGGTGACGCCTGCCGCCGCGACCCCGGCACCCTCGTTCCGGTGATCCTTGACGGCGAGAACTGCTGGGAGTACTTCCCGGACGGCGGCGTTTCATTCCTGCGGTCGCTCTATCAGTCGGCCGCGCGCGACCCGAGGATCCGGCCGGTGCGGGTCGACGAGTTCCTCGACGAGCACCCGCCGCGCGAGTCGGAAAACCTGTCGCGGCTCTTCGCCGGGAGCTGGATCAGCCACAACTTCGCCATCTGGATTGGCCATCCCGAGGACAACCGCGCGTGGGACGCACTGCACGCCGCACGCGACTTCCTCGTCGCCGAGTCGCAGGCCGGCCGCCACGACGCCGGTTCGCTCGAGCGGGCCTGGGAGGAGATTTACATCGCCGAGGGCTCCGACTGGTTCTGGTGGTTCGGCGACGACCATTCGAGCGCCCAGGACGCGCTCTTCGACCATCTGTTCCGCAAGCATCTGAGGAATGTGTACACGCTGCTCGGCAGCGATCCGCCCGGCGTGCTGTTCGACCCGATCGCGCGGGGGGCGTCGCGTCCGCCGATCCACGACCAGCCCGTGAGTTTTCTGCGGGTCACGCTCGATGGCCGGGCGCCGTACTTCGAATGGATCGACGCCGCCCGGTATGCCTGCGGCAACGAGCGGGGGACGATGAGCCAGGTCGCGCGTGGCCTGATGCGCGCGGTCTGGTTCGGCTTCGACGCCGAGCGGCTACTGATCCGTGTCGACACCGACGGCGGTCCGGCGCGGCAGCGGCTGGCCGAGGCCGATCAACTGCGGATCGGCTTCATTGACCCTGCCGACAGCGAGGTCCTCGTCTTCGAGCCGTCCTCGGCGCGGCCGGTCGCGTATCTGAACCGACCAGGCCGGCCGTCGGCCAACGGTGACACCATCGGAGTCGCCACCGGCGCCGTCCTCGAGCTGGCCGTGCCTTTTGACCGGATCGATCGCGAGCCGGGCGACCCGATCCGTTTTTATGTCGAGCTGTTCCAGGGGGATGCCAGCGTCGATCGTGCGCCCCGTGAGGGCGTGCTCGAGCTGACGACTCCGGCCCTCGATTTCGAGCGAGTCCTCTGGCAAGTGTAAGTGGAGTCTGACAGGAAGGGGTTGGCGGGCGGATGTCCAGGCAATCCGCTCATTCGTAAAGGGCCCCGGCCGGCACCCGGCAGCCATCGAGGAGACCGAAAGATGCCCGACCTGAGGAAAGACCCGATCGTCGGCCGCTGGGTGATCATCGCGCACGAGCGGGCCAAGCGGCCACGCGACTTCCGCGCCGAGGAACCGCCGGCCGACACCCCCGGAACCTGTCCGTTCTGCGAGGGGAACGAGGACCGGACGCCGCCGGAGGTCCTCGCCTACCGTCACTTCGGCTCGCGGCCCAATGGCCCTGGCTGGCGAATCCGCGTCGTCCCGAACCGGTTCCCGGCCCTCAAGGTCGAGGGAAGCCTCAACAAGCGGGGCGACGGCATCTACGACATGATGTCGGGCATCGGCGCCCACGAGGTCATCATCGAGAGCCCCGAGCATCACAAGAGCATGGCCACGCTCGGCGAGGACAACATCCGCGAGGTCCTCTGGGCCTACCGCGATCGCCTGGTTGACCTCAAGCGCGACGACCGGTTGGTCCACGGCATGCTGTTCAAGAACGTCGGCGCGGCGGGAGGTGCGAGCCTCGAGCACACCCACAGCCAGCTCATCGTGACGCCGATTGTCCCGGTCTCGGTCTGGGAGGAGATGACCGGCGCCCTCGAGTTCTTCCATTACCGCGGCCGCTGCATTTACTGCGACCTGGTCCGCCAGGAGCAGGCCACCGAGAAGCGGATCGTCTTCGACTCGCCGCACTTCACCGCGTTTTGCCCGTTCGCCAGCCGGTTCCCGTTCGAGACCTGGATCGTCCCCAAGGCCCACGCCAGCCATTTCGAGGGAATCGCGAAGCCGGCGGTCGACGACCTGGGGTACGTGCTGCACCAGGTGCTCAACAAGCTGGAAGTGGCCCTCGATCACCCAGCCTATAACTACATCATCCACACCGCGCCCTTTGACCACGCCGCGCTGCCTCATTACCATTGGCACATCGAGATCATCCCCCGGCTGACCAAGGTCGCGGGCTTCGAGTGGGGCTCGGGGTTCTACATCAACCCCGTGCCGCCCGAGGACGCCGCTGGCTTCCTCCGGGAAGTCGAGCTCGCCCCGACCGCGGACCACGAGCAGCCAGCCGGTTCGCGGACACTCGTCGGCCCAGGCGTTCGGAGTCGATAGGTGGCTGCATGTTGCAGAGTCGGGGCTGTTGCGAGTTCGAATTCCCGGTGTGAACCGTCCGTCCGTCGGGCGGTTCCGGGGGCCGGTGAAGTGGTCGCGGCGAGCAAGGACAACCAGGGATGTCGCAGGTCCGTTTGATCCTGGCGTTGCACGACCACCAGCCGGTGGGCAACTTCGACGGCGTCTTCGACGAGGCGTATCGCGCGGCGTATCTGCCGTTCCTGGAAGTGATGGAGGGATATCCCGAGATCCCTTTCGTCCTGCACACGTCGGGCCCGCTGCTGGAGTGGCTGGTCGATCGTCGGCCCGAGTACGTCGCGCGGCTGCGGAGGATGGTTGAAGCCGGGCGGGTTGAGATCCTGGGCGGCGGATTCTATGAGCCGATCCTGACGATGATCCCGCACCGCGATCGCCTGGGGCAGATCCGCGCTTACTCGCGATACATCGAGGAGAACCTGGGCGCGAAGGTCCGCGGGATGTGGATCGCCGAGCGCGTCTGGGAGCAGTCGCTGGTCTCGTCGATCGCCGAGGCCGGGATCGAGTACACGATCCTCGACGACGCGCACTTCCTCCGCGCCGGCTGCCGCCCCGACGACGTGCTGGGCTACTACCTGACCGAGGACGAGGGCCGGCTGCTCAAGGTCTTTCCAGGCTCGGAGGCCCTGCGGTACAACATCCCCTTTCGCGAACCGCACGACAGCTACGAGTACCTGCGGCGGCTGGCCGAGCGCCGGCCGGGCGCGACGGTCGTCTTCGCCGACGACGGCGAGAAGTTCGGCTCGTGGCCCGACACCTTCGACCACGTCTACAAAAAGGGATGGCTCCATCGCTTCTGCGACATGCTGCTGGGCAACCGCGACTGGCTCGAGACCACGACGCTGGCGCGGGCGGTCGACGTGACCCTGCCCGAGGGCAAGGTCTACCTGCCCGACGGCTCGTATCGCGAGATGACCGAGTGGGCGCTCGAGCTCGACGCCCAGGCCGTATTCCGTCGCGGACTGGCGCGGCTGGAGGGGCTTTCGGAGGGTGGCGAGACCGCGCGGTTCTATCGGCCCGGAGGCTTCTGGCGCAACTTCAAGGTGAAGTATTCCGAGTGCGACGAGATGTACGCGCGAATGCTCGCTGTATCGAGCCGGCTGGCGTCGGCCGAGGCCGGGGGCACGGCCGATCCCGACTATCTCGAGGTCGCGCGGCAGGAACTCTACCGCGGCCAGTGCAATTGCCCGTACTGGCACGGATCCTTCGGCGGTCTGTATTTGCCGCACCTGCGGAACGCGGTCTATCACGGCCTCATCGCCGCTGACAACGCCCTGGACGACGCTCAGGGCCAGACCGGACCGAGGGTCGCGCTCGAGGTGGCCGACCTGAACCTCGACGCGCGGCAGGAGGTCCGCCTCGAGAACGAGGCGATGATCGCGCTGGTGCGACCGGCACGCGGCGGCCATCTTTACGAACTGGACGTCCGGCGGATCGCCACAAACCTGATGGCGACGCTCGACCGCCGGCCTGAGCCCTATCACGAGGCGATCCGCGAGGCTGCCCGGCGCGGTGATAACGGCGGATCGGGCCTATCGGCGATCGACGGCACCGGACCGCTGGCGATCAAGCAGCGCGGGCTCGAGGACCTGCTCGTCTACGATCAGCATCCGCGCAAGGCGCTGGTGGACCATTTCTACCCGCTCGACCTGTCGGGCGACGACCTGGTCGCCGGCCGCGAGGTCGAGCAGGGCGATTTCGTCGAGGGGGCCTACCTGGCGCGGGTGCAGCGCGACGGGCGCCGGGTCGCGGTCGTGATGGAACGCCCCGGCCGCGCCGGCGACCACGCGATCCGCATCCGCAAGACGATCGAGCTCCATGCCGGCTCGCCCGACCTTTCTGTCGCCTACCTGCTCGAGGATCTGCCGCGGGACGTCTGCTTGCATTTCGCCGTCGAGATCAACCTGGCCGCAATGGCCGGCCACGACCCCGACCGCTTCTTCAGCGACGCGGCCGGCGTGCGGCTGGGGATGCTCGACGCGCGATTGGACCTGGCGCACGCCTCGGGCGTCTGCCTGACTGACGAGTGGCTCAACCTGTCAGTCGCGCTCGGATGGACGGAATCAGCCGGCCTCTGGACCTTTCCGATCCGGACTGTCAGCCGCAGCGAGGGGGGCATCGAGGGCGTCTTCCAGTCCAGCGTGATCCTGCCTCACTGGCATGTCACCGCCGACGAGCGCGGAACCTGGGAGGTCCACCTTCGCATCGGACTGGGTGCGGCGCGGTCACAGCTCCTCCGCGAGCCGGCGGCGGACCAGCGCGAAACGATCCGACGCACCGCCGAGGCCCACGCCGCGCTCTGATCGCTTCGGTCTCAGGTCGATCCTTTCACCCGATATTCATCAGGATCACATCAGGCCCACGCAGTCATCGTGCAGGATACCACCTCGTGCTGAACTCAGCCCTGTCCAGTCCTCCGAGTTCGAGGTGGAACCCATGTCCGAGTTTCGCGGCCGGCGCAGCCGGCCTGCCTTTACGCTGATCGAGCTTCTCGTCGTGATCGCGATCATCGCGGTGCTGATCGCGCTTTTGCTGCCGGCCGTGCAGTCGGCGCGCGAGGCGGCACG
>JAKAUH010000284.1 GCA_021818605.1 Planctomycetota bacterium | reverse complement strand
TGGCGGAAGGCACGCCGCTGGCCCCCCAACCACCTACGGCATGCCGCCGCGACCCGGATCCGCCGCAAGTTCGGTCTTGAGACCGCCAACGTCGTCCTGGGACATTCGAGCGTCGTGCCCACCCAGATCTATGCTGCGCAGGACCTGGACGCCGCGCGGCGGGCGATGGAGCGGCTCGGGTGATGTCGAACACGTCGCCACACGTCGGGCAAGGGAAGCCTGGGTCTTCGGTGACGGTGACAGGGGCGGCGTCGGAACGATCCTGGCAAGAGACGGCGAAGGCGGATCAGAGCCTTCCGGTCACCGGCCCGGAATCGCCGAACCGCGCGACCGCAGGACGCCGACGCGGCGGTCGAGTGTCGGACGACAGTTGGGCCGTCAACGCACGCCGGCGCGCCTGGTCCCTCGCGACCCTCGCTCATGCGGCGGCCATCGCCGCTCGCGTGGGATCAACTTCCGGCGGATGATCCCAACGTCCGATCGTCAGACGGGCAGTTCAACGAAAAAAGCCCCGACGACGCAGGAATGCATCGCGGGGGCCTACTTGACCGGAACGTGGGGCTGCCCGTCTTGAGCAACCCGAAGAGGCGGAGAATAGAATTTACAAATGTTTATTTTACTAGATTAGTTGAATTTATACTCGAATTCGAAAGCCGACGACGGCGCGGCTGAGCAATCGGTCGAACATCCACCGGCTCAGGTAAAGGTTACTCTGTCGGACGGGGCGGATCGCTTCGGTCGGCGCTCAGGGCGAGATGGCGATCAGGTTCTCGACCTGGCTGACCCCCGGCGCTGCCCACGCCGTCCTCTCGGCCTCCTGCCGCTCACTCCAGGACGGGACATCGCCGCGGAGCGTCACCTTGCCGTCATGGGCCTCGACGCTGATCCGCTGCGCATCCAGATCCGCGCTACGGCGGAAGGCGGCCTCGATCCGCGACTTGACCTCGGCCTTCGAGACCCGCGGGGTGATGGCGATCAGGTTGGTCACGCCGGTCACCCCGTAGAGGTGATGGACGGCCTCGAAAGCGGCGTTCTTCTGATACTGCCAGTCGACCTCGCCCTCGAGTGTGATCCAGCCCTCGCTGATGGTGACGGTCACCCGCCCCGCGGGCAACAGACTCTTCCACCGGAGGGCCTGGATGGCCGCCTGGGCGATCTCGGTATCCGAGCGATCGGCGCCGCCGGGCAGGTGAACTTCGATGTCGTTCGCGATGCCCTTGACGCCCTTGACGCGCCGGATCGCCCGCTCGGCCAGCAGCTTCTCCGAATAGCTCTTCGCGGTCCCGGTCAGCGTCACGATGCCGTGGTGGACGGCGACGCCGATTCCGGCCGCATCAATGCTCGGCTCCCACTCGAGCTCGTCGAGAAGATCGCGGCGCAATTCCAGGTCGTTCCTCATGGTATCCTCCGTCTCTCGTTCGAAGAGGCCGCACCGACGCCGGTGCTGTCGCTCAGAGTTCACCCTGACCGCGGACCCGTTCCGCGATCGTGGGACATCGGGACCCCGTCGGTCCCTCGCCGCGGTCGGAATCGACCGCGAGACGGGACCGGCGGGGCGCGATCAGACTACCTGGCGTCGCGGACATCGAGGCGCCTGGTCTTCGCCTCGGTCTGGGTCGGTGCCGGCACGGTCACCTCGAGAACGCCGTTGTGGAACGCCGCGGATGCCCTGGCGGTCTCCGCACCCGCGGGCAGGGTGATGGCGCGGTAGAACGAGCCGTAAGAGCACTCGCTGTAGCGATAACCCTCGCGCTCCTGCTTCTCCTCGTGCTTCCGCTCGCCCTGGATCGTGACCAGGTCGTCGGAGACCTCGACCTTGATATCGTCCTTCTTCATGCCGGGCAGGTCGGCACGGACGACCAACTGGCCATCGCGGCGCTGGACGTCGATGCGAGGCGACCACTCGGCCGCGACGAGACCCGCCTCGCGCCGAAGCGCCTCGTGCCCCCGGCTGAGGAATCGGGGAACGTGCAGGCCTGACTCGAGGCCAAAGTCCTCGAACAGGCGGTCCATCTCGCGGGCGAACCGCCGCATGACCCCGAACGGATTCATTGACGCAGCGCCCATCGGCGCCGGCGGCGCGGATTCCTTCGTGGTTGCAGGGCCGTTCCCCGTCTTCGCCTTGGGGGCTTCCTTGAGCTCGGTCATCGTTTTCTCCCTTCTCAGTTGTGGAATCGAACACATTGGACAGGGCAAGGATTTCTGAGGATTCAGGGGCGAGCGGATATCTTCCCCTTCCGCGGCCCCTGGGCCGCGATGACGACCTGGCAAGAGGACGCGCCGGCCTGATCGGGAGGGCGAGAAGCGGCACGGGCGTCACATCGTCGAACGATCCCAACGCCCCGGGGCGCAATCCGATCGCAGGCCGAGGCTTCAACAGTCTGGCGGTAGAACTCAAAGATCGGATCGTACGCCGGCTGAAGGATGTGCAGGTGGCTGCCCGGGCATCGCTCATGAAGTAGGGACATACCGCGTTCTCCAGGGAACTGAGGAGGTTTTCCCCTGGTCCCCGACGCGCGGCGGCCGTCACCGCGGGGCCGGGCTCCTGCCAGGAAGGGGCAGCCCGGTGATCCGTTCTTCAGATTGGCAGGCGCAACAAAAAGCCCCAATCACGCGGTTTCGCATGATGGGGCTGTCGCAGCCGATTTCGCCGATGCCCAGCATGAGCGATCGACTTATCTCAGACTAGCCTTGCTTCCACGTCATGTCAAGAGGTCTCTGGTATCAGGAGAGCAACAGAAGAATGGGCGAGCGAATCCCCATTGGAGGAGACGGGCGGCGAGGTCGAGTCCTCGGTCGTCCCCGCCGACGGATGACCCTCCAGCAACGCGCGAAAGGCTGAGTCGTCGAGCGTCTCCCGCCGCAGGAGCTCCCGCGCCACCCGATCGAGCTGGTCGCGATGCGACGAGAGGATTTGCCTGGCCGAATCGTAGGCGTCGGCGAGGATGGCCTTGACCTCCTCGTCGATCTCGCGAGCGGTCTGCTCGCTGCAATCGCGCTGGATCGCTCCTTCCTGCGCCGCGGGCATGAAGGCGCCCGGCTTCAGGCCGACGTGGGCCAGGCCAATTGATTGGCTCATTCCATAAAGGCCGACCATCTGGCGTGCCAGCGCCGTCGCGTGTTCGAGGTCATTCTCCGCGCCGGTCGTCGCCTCGCCAAAGACGAGCTCCTCGGCCGCCCGGCCGCCCAGAAGACCGCGGACGCGATCGACGAGGTCCGAACGACTCAGCAGGAACTGGTCGCCCGCCGGGAGCTGAAGCGTGTATCCCAGGGCCGCGCGACCCCTCGGGATGATGCTGATCTTCCGCACCGGATCGGCATGCTCGCAGTGGGCGGCCACCAGCGCATGGCCGACCTCGTGGTAGGCGACCTGGGTCCTTTCCTTCTCCCCGAGCCGTCGGCTCTTGCGCTCGGGCCCGGCGACCACCTTCTCGACCGCGTCCTCGATGTCCCGCTGGGTGATGGCCGGCGAGTAGCGGCGGGCGGCCAGCAGGGCCGCCTCGTTCATCGCGTTGGCCAGGTCGGCCCCGGAGAACCCGGGCGTCGACCGGGCGATTCGCCGGAGGTCGACGTCGGCTGCCAGCGGCTTGTCGCGCGCGTGGATCTTGAGGATCGCCTCGCGCCCGTCCAGGTCGGGCGCGTCGATCACGACCTGACGGTCGAATCGCCCGGGGCGCAGGAGCGCGCGGTCGAGCACCTCGGGACGGTTGGTCGCGGCGAGCAGGATCACGCCCGAATTCGGCTCGAAGCCGTCCATCTCGACGAGTAGCTGATTGAGGGTCTGTTCACGCTCGTCGCTGACGGTGCCGAGGCGGATGCCGCGCTGGCCGCCGATCGCGTCCAGCTCGTCGATGAAGACGAGGCAAGGCGCCTGGGCCTTGGCCTGCTGGAACAGGTCGCGCACCCGAGCCGCCCCGACGCCGACGAACATCTCGACGAACTCGCTGCCGCTCAGCGAGAAGAACGGGACCCGAGCCTCGCCCGCGATGGCGCGCGCCAGCAGCGTCTTCCCCGTCCCGGGTGGACCGAGCAGGAGCACTCCCCTGGGGATCTTCGCACCCAGCGAGCGGTATCGATCCGAATCGCGCAGGAAATCGACGACCTCGACGAGCTCGGCCTTGGCCTCGTCGCAACCGGCCACGTCGTCGAAGGTGACGCCGGTCGACTTCTCGGCGATCAGCCGCGCCCGGCTCCGGCCGAAGCTGAGGACGGACTCGCCCGCGGTGCCGAGTCGGCGCGACATCGCCCACCAGAGCAGCGCGATCATGCCGATGGGCAGCAGCCACGCCCAGAGGAGCTGCGACAGCAGGCCCGGCCGAACCCCGCTGAATGCGGCTCCCACCTTCTCCAGGTCCGCGACGAGCTGGGGATCCTCGACACGCACGGTGCGGAATCCGAAGGCCTCGCCGGCCGTCGCCCCCTCGCTCTTCGTCGCGGCCGGCGCGGTTTTTGGAGTGATCTTGCCGGTGATCTCATCCTGCTCCACCGTGCAGTCCGAGACCTCGCCCTTGGCCAGCCGGGCCTTGAACTCGCTGTAAGGGATCGTCCGCATCGCCACCTGACGAAAGGCGTCCTGCCAGAACCAAAGCATGATGAGCATCATCACGAGATACCAAAGCAGCAGCGGGCGAATCGGGGTCGTCGACGCGTCCCTGGGCTCGTCCTTCGAGGTCGGCTTCTGCGGCTCGGTCATCTCGTTTGCCTCAGTGTGCAGGGTCGTGTCGATCGGCGGCTGTCGGGCACTCGGATACGCTGAGTGCTCTCATGGCCCGGACATCCTCGATCGCCCGGCCGAGGCTCTCGCGCCTCCAGTCACTCGGCGCATTGTCGAGCGTTCGGGAGAGCAATTCCGCCAGGCGGTCGGCCGCGGCAGGCGGCGACTCGCCTTCCCCTCGGACCTCGGGGAAATCGCGATGATAGGCAACGAAGCAGTGGCCTGAGACGGAAGATGGGTCCCCGGCCGTGACGAACACTCGGCCCGAATCCTGGATCATCGAACCCGACCCTCCTGTTGCTGGATGCCGCTCCGTATGGGCGCATGAAAAAACCCCAGCCATGCAACGAACGCATGGAGGGGCCACCCTAGCCGCGATCACCTCGCCCGTCGTGAGCGACGCGATCTCCCTCAAGCATAGGAACTCCGGACGCGAATACAAGGGGCCTGTCGGCCGGGCGGCGTCTCCAGGTGGGTGATCGTCGAGGCTCGCAAGGGCCGGACGATGACCGATGGCGGAGACGCGAGACGGCTCATCTCGCCGTTCTGCCCAGGATCCGACGCGACGATCCCGGCGACTCGCAGATCGCTGTCATCCAGGAGATTCCTCAAGGAATCGCCGGCCTGACGGCGATAGCAATCGATCAAAAAGGGTCAACGTTTTCCGGTCGAGACTTAACACCGGCGTAGGATCGCGGTATTCTGAAATCCTTGGTTCGCTCACGAAGGGCGATACCTGCTGGCTCGAGTGTGGCCCCGCCATGCGACATTTTTGTCGCGTGGACGGGGCTTTTTCTGTTGGATGATTGATGCTCGGGCAGTCCGATCGCGGCGGTCGGGGCGATACAGCGGACGACAACGGCGATTTCCCGAACTGAGTCAGGAGAAGGCCCATCATGAAAGGTCAGAATCCCACGGTCTACATTCGCCCTTTTGCCGAGATCGGGATCGACGACATCGCCTCGGTCGGCGGCAAGAACGCCTCGCTCGGCGAGATGTTCCGCGAGTTGAGCCCGCGCGGCGTGCGGGTCCCCGACGGCTTCGCCGTCACGGCGCAAGCCTACTGGGAATTCCTGGGCCGCTCGGGACTCGATCGCCGGCTCCGCGAGATCCTCGACGGGCTGGATACTGGCGACGTGGAGAACCTCGCCAGGCGAGGCCGCCAGGCCCGCACGGCGATCCTGGAAGCCAACCTGCCGGCTGAGCTGGAACAGGCCATCGTGGCCGCCTATGAGCGGCTGTCCGCCGGCAACGTCGGACCCCTCGACGTGGCCGTGCGGAGCAGCGCCACCGCCGAGGACCTGCCCGACGCCAGCTTCGCCGGCCAGCAGGAAACCTATCTCAACGTCCAGGGAAGCCAGGCCCTGCTCGAGACCAGCAAGCGATGCTTCGCCTCGCTCTACACCGATCGTGCCATCTCCTACCGGGTGGACAAGGGGTTCGATCACTTCAAGGTCGGCCTCTCCGTCGGCGTCCAGCGCATGGTCCGCTCGGACCTGGCGTCATCCGGGGTGATGTTCTCGATCGATACCGAGACGGGATTCCGCGACGCCGTGCTGATCAACGCCTCGTACGGGCTGGGCGAGAACGTGGTGCAGGGCTCGGTCAATCCGGACGAGTTCTACGTCTTCAAGCCCACGCTCAAGCAGGGATTTCGGCCCATCCTTCAGAAGATGCTCGGCACCAAGGAATTCAAGCTCATCTACGATGTCGGCGGCGGACGGATGACCCGGAACATCCCCGTGCCGCCCGAGGATCGTGACCGCTTCGCCATCGATGATGACGACATCCTGGCGCTGGCCCGTTGGGCCTGCGTGATCGAGGAACATTACAGCACCCGGCGCGGCCGGCCGACCCCGATGGACATGGAATGGGCCAAGGACGGCCGGACCGGCGAGCTGTTCATCGTCCAGGCCCGGCCCGAAACAGTCCAGTCGCAGAAGCGGGCCGATTCGATCGAGGCCTACCGGCTGAAGTCCCGCGGGGCCGTCCTGGTCACAGGTCGAAGCGTGGGCGAGAAGATCGGACGGGGGCCGGCTCGCGTCATCAAGCGGGTCCAGGATCTCCACCAGTTCCGCGACGGCGAGGTGCTCGTCACCGACAAGACCGATCCCGACTGGGAGCCGACGATGAAAAAGGCAGCCGCCATCGTTACCAACCGCGGCGGGCGGACCTGCCACGCGGCCATTGTCAGCCGAGAGCTCGGTCTGCCGGCCGTCGTCGGCACTGAGCGGGGGACCGAGGTGATCCGCGACGGGCAGCCGATCACCGTGTCTGACGCCGAGGGGGATACCGGGTTCGTCTACGACGGGCTGCTCGACTTCGACATCCAGCGCCAGGATCTCCGCGATCTCCGCCGCCCGCACACGAAGATCATGATGAACGTCGGCAACCCCGAGGAGGCGTTCCGCCTCTCCTTCCTGCCCAACGACGGCGTCGGCCTTGCCCGCGAGGAGTTCATCATCTCGACCTACATCAAGGTCCACCCGATGGCCCTGATCGATTACGACCGGCTGGACGACCCGGCCGCGAAGGCAGAGATTGATCGTCTGACCGCCGGCTACGCCGACAAGCCCAGCTTCTTCGTGGACAAGCTCGCCCAGGGCGTCGCCATGATCGGCGCGGCGTTCTATCCCAGGGATGTCATCGTCCGCCTGAGCGACTTCAAGACCAACGAGTACGCCAACCTCGTGGGCGGGCGCCAGTACGAGCCGACCGAGGAAAACCCCATGCTGGGCTTCCGCGGCGCCTCGCGCTATTACGACCCTCGCTACCGCGACGGCTTCGCCCTCGAGTGCCGCGCCATGAAGAAGGTGCGCGACGAGATGGGCCTGACCAACGTCAAGCTGATGGTCCCCTTCTGCCGGACCGTCGAGGAGGGCCGCCGGGTGCTCGCCGAGATGGAGAAGCACGGGCTGAAGAAGGGCGAGCACGGGCTGGAGATCTACGTCATGTGCGAGATCCCCAGCAACGTGATCCTGGCCGACCAGTTCGCCGACGTCTTCGACGGCTTCTCGATCGGCTCGAACGACCTCACCCAGCTCACCCTGGGCGTCGACCGCGACTCGGAGATCGTGGCCCATATCTTCGACGAGCGCAACGAGGCCGTGAAGACGATGATCGCCAGCGTCATCCGCGCCGCCCGCGCCCGCGGACGCAAGATCGGTATCTGCGGCCAGGCCCCCAGCGATTATCCCGAGTTCGCCCAGTTCCTCGTGGAGCAGGGGATTGATAGCATCTCGTTGAATCCCGACGCGGTGCTCCGCACGACCATGAGCGTGCTCGAGCTGGAATCGGCGAGGGCCGGCGCCTCCGCGAAGGCCAGCGCCACCGCGACGGCCGGGGTCTGACGACCGCAATGCACGGCCGCTGGCCGGGTGCCAGCGGCCGCGATGCAAGGGGGAAGATCGAATGTCCAGAGGTCGCATCCTGATCGCCAAGCCGGGACTCGACGGCCACGACCGCGGTGCCCGCTACGTCGCCCGTCTGCTGCGCGACGCTGGCTATGACGTCGTCTACACGGGGATCCGCCAGAGCCCCGCGCAGGTCGCGGAAGCCGCGGTCGCGGGCGGTTTCGACGCCGTCGGGCTCAGCGTGCTCAGCGGTGCCCATCGCGTGCTGTTCAAGCAGGTGGTCGATCTGCTGAAGGAACGCGGAGCCGGCGACATCGTGGTTTTCGGCGGAGGCACGATTCCCGAGAGTGACGTCACCTACCTGAAATCGATCGGCGTGCGTGCGATCTTCACGCCGGGCGCCTCGGCGGAGTCGATCCTCGCTACTGTCGGGGAACTCCTCGACTCCCGATCGCCTTCACTGCAGCAGGAGGCGACCGTCGCATGATTCCCGAGCAGATCCGCGAGGCGGCGGCCGATTGGTCCCGCGCCACCCTGGCCGCCGCCGTCGCCCACCATCCCGAACGAGCCGACCGCTTCGCGACCACCTCCGGCATCCCCGTTGACCGGCTCTACCTCCCCGACGCCGAGACACTCGCACGCTACAACGAGAAGCTCGGATTCCCCGGCGACTACCCGTTCACCCGCGGCGTGCATCCGACGATGTATCGCAGCCGGCTCTGGACGATGCGCGAATACGCCGGGTACTCGACCGCCGAGGACTCGAACCGGCGCTATCGCTACCTGCTCGCTCAGGGCTCGACGGGCCTGAGCGTGGCCTTCGACCTGCCGACTCAGCTCGGCCTCGATTCCGATGATCCCGCGAGCCTCGCCGAGGTCGGCCGGGTGGGCGTCGCGATCAACACCGTCGCCGACATGGAGGCACTCTTCGAAGGGATTCCCCTCGACCAGGTCTCGACGTCGATGACGATCAATGCGCCGGCGGCCATTTTGCTCGCGATGTACATCGCCGTCGCCGAAAAGCGTGGGATCGACCCGGCGGTGTTGCAGGGGACGATCCAGAACGACATCCTGAAAGAATATGTCGCTCGAGGCACCTACATCTTCCCGCCCCGGGCGAGCCTGCGCCTGATCGAGAACTCTTTCGAATACTGCCGCGAGCACCTCCCGCACTGGAACACGATCTCGATCAGCGGCTACCACATTCGCGAGGCCGGCGCCACGGCCGTCCAGGAGCTGGCGTTCACGCTCGCCGATGCAATCTGCTACATCGAGACGGCGCTCCGGGCGGGGCTGCACATCGACGAGTTCGCGCCCCGGCTGGCCTTCTTCTTCGCCGCCCATTCCGACTTTTTTGAGGAGGTCGCCAAGTTCCGCGCCGGGCGGCGCCTCTATGCGCGGATCATGAAGGAGCGTTTCGGGGCGGCGTTGCCCGAGAGCTCGATGCTGCGGTTCCACACCCAGACGAGCGGCGTGACGCTCACCGCGCAGCAGCCGGACAACAACGTCGTGCGGGTGGCCCTCCAGGCGCTGGCCGCGGTGCTGGGCGGCACGCAGAGCCTGCACACGAACAGCAAGGACGAGGCGCTGTGTCTCCCGGCCGAGGAATCTGTCCGCCTGGCGATCCGGACCCAGCAGGTCATCGCGCACGAGACCGGTGTGGCCGACACGGTCGACCCGCTCGGCGGCAGCTTCCACGTCGAGCACCTGACCGACGTCATCGAGGCCGAGGCCGAAGGACTGATCCGTCAGATCGACGCAATGGGCGGGATGGTCGCGGCGATCGAATCGGGCTTCGTCCGCCGCCAGATCGACGAGGCCGCCGACCGCTGGAGCCACCAGGTCGACCGCAAGGAGCGGATCGTCGTGGGGTTGAACGCCTGCACCGACAACCGGCCGACGAGGATTCATCTCTTCGAGGTCAGCGAGGACGTCAGGCAACGCGAGATCGATAATCTCGTGCGCTTCAAGGCCCGGCGTGATCGTTCCGCCGTCCGCCAGTCGCTGGATGCGCTGCGCCTCGCCGCCGGGGACGAACGGCGCAACCTGATGCCGCCGATTCTGGACACCGTCAGGGCCGGCGCCTCCATCGGCGAGATCTGCGGCGTGCTCCGCGGGGTGTTCGGCGAGTATCGTGAGAGTGCGGAGCTGTAGGGCAGGGGGGGCGGTCCGTCCTGGCGAACCGGCGACGTGAGCCGTGAGGTGGC
>JAKAUH010001037.1 GCA_021818605.1 Planctomycetota bacterium | reverse complement strand
ACGAGTCCCCCGACCCGGTTCATCCGATCGTAGAGGACCACGCCGACGCACGAGCCCAGCAGCGTGCGAATCCACGCTGGTGCCGCGACCACGGCCCACTGGCCGATCGCCACCGAGACGATCCCGGCGGGTTCCGGCGTACCGGCGCTCGGCGCGGGCGTTGTCGACATCGGCACCTCTCGTGATCTGGAGACCACGACTGATTAACCCGGACTTCACCACGAGAACCACGAAATCACACGAAAATAAGACACTATGCAAGCAGTCCTATCGGTCGTCTCGATCCCCGCTCCATTCCGTGAGATTCCGTGTTTTCCGTGGTTCCCCTTTTCGAAGGAATCGCCGTCGGAGCAACACGGTGGTTTCGGTGGTATGGCAAGCCCTCTTGACTTCACTCCAGCTCACGCCGGAGATGGGGATTCCAGCCGGGCGATCGAGGCGGCGAGCGCCTCGAGCGAGCCGCGGCTGGGGACGAACAGGAGCGTCCAGTTGAGCTGCGGCATGTCCGGGCCGCCGCGGAACTCGCTGCGGATCAACAGCAGCCGGTCGAGCTCCATCGCCTGCTCCATCAGGGCGAACTCGAGCAGGCTGCCGGCGAACTCGTGGAGGAACGCTGGCGGCGTCGGGACCAGCTCGGGCTCGCCGGGCTCGGAAGGCAGGTGCGCCGCCAGGGCATTCACATACGCGCAGCCGACGATGTTGGTGGTCTCGAGCGCGGCCGATTGCTCGAGCTGGCCCCACGTGGTCGTCGTGCCGATCGACTGGTGCATCAGGAGGTCCACCAGTGCCAGGCCCGAACGGTCCTCGAACACCAGGAGCAGCGAGCCCGTGAGCCGCCCGGCGAGCCCCATGGCGCCGGCGGCGACCAGCTCCTCGGGCGGACCGAGAAGCTCGCCCGCCTGCTCGAGGTCCACCAGCTCGACGTCGCTGATCGCCAGGCGGACGTCGCGCCCCAGCCACTTCGATAGCGCCAGCGACGCCGCCTCGGCCCCCCGGTCGAAGATCATCCGCAACAGCCGGCGCTGACCCTCGCTCGAGATCGGTTCCATCGCGACTCCCTGGTCATTGGTCATTGGTTCTCTGTCGTCCTCGCTCCGTTCCTGGCTCTTCGTCCTCGGCAATCCGTCCTCGACGACTAACGTCCCACCATATCAATAACCGTGTCCAGGTCGAGGATCAGCGACACGCGGCCGTTGCCCAGGATGCTGGCGCCTGACAATCCCGAAATCGAGCGGAAGTTCTTTTCCAGGGATTTCAGGACGACCTCCTGCATGCCGATCAGCTCATCGACGAGAAGGCCGATCGTGGTCTCGCCGTTCTGCACGACGACGACGATGCGCTTCGAGTGCGAGTCGTCGGGATGCCCGGCTCCGTTGGTTTCGGGGGTGGGCCCGGCGTGGCCATTGGGTGATGCGGGATGCGGCCGGCCGCCCCAGCGGAAGACGTCGCCGAGCGACGTCAAGGCAACGATCCGCTTGCGGATCTCGATCGCGGGCCGTCCCTGCACGCGATAGACCTGCTCGGGCCGGATCTCGACGATCTCGTCGATGTGGTCAAGCGGGATCGCATAGGTTTCATCATAGATCCGCACCAGCAGGCTCGACATGATCGCCAGCGTGAGCGGCAGCCGGATCGTGAACGTCGTGCCCTGGCCGAGCACGCTGCGAACGTCCACCGCGCCGCTGAGATTCTCGATGCGCGCCTTGACGATGTCCATGCCGACGCCGCGCCCGGAGATCTCGGTAATCGTCTCCGCGGTGCTCAGACCTGGGTGCCAGATATAAGCAACCAGATCGCGGTCGGAGAGCTCGCGGGCCGGGCCCTCGTCGACCAGTCCCTTGCTCACGATCTTCTTGCGGATGCGCTCGCAGTCGATGCCGCGGCCGTCGTCGCTGACGGTGATGACCACGCTGTTGCCGCGGTGCGAGGCCTGCAAGGTGACGGTGCCGCCCCTGGGCTTGCCGGCGGCCTCGCGCTCCGCCGGCGGCTCGAGGCCGTGATCCACGGCGTTGCGGACCATGTGAATCAGCGGATCCGACAGCTCGTCGATCATCCGCTTGTCCAGCTCGGTCTTCTCGCCGCCGATTTTGAGATTCACCTCCTTGCCCGAGGAGACGCTCAGATCCCGGATCACCCGGCGAAACCGCTCGAACAGCGGGCCGATCGGCACCATCCGCGTGTCGAGCACGCCCTTCTGCAGGCCGTCGGAGACCCGGCCCAGTCCGTGGATCGCCTCGGCGAGCGCCTTGACCTGCTCGCGCGCCTCGCGCACCCGGGGCAGCTCGGCCTGCGCGCCCGAGCCGCGGAACAGCTCCTCGAGCCCCCGCGCGATCGCGACGAATCGCGCCCTCGTGATGACCAGCTCGCCCGCCAGGTTCATCAGGTGATCCAGGCGGTCGCTGTCGACCCGGATCGTCTCGGCGACGCGCGGCTTGCGGGAGTGATGCGCAGCCGCGGCGGGCGCAGGCGCCTCCGGCGCGGCCGCCGGGGCCGGCGATTCGTCCGGTGCGGCGGCGTCACTGGTCGCGGGCTCGACGGCGCCCGGCTCGGGCTGGGGTTCCAGCTCGGGCTTCGGTGCCCTGGACTGCTCGGCCGATTGCACGCGGATCTCGGCCACGCCCTCGACGTCGGCCAGGGCGCGCAGCTCGTCGGCAGCGGCGTCGGCCGCCAGTACGACCGTGAACCGGGACAGCGGGTCGACCTCGTCGAGCTTCTCGACGGGCGGATCGGTGGAGATCACCCGCGCCCGCGACGACAGCCGGTTCAGCACCAGCCGGGCCTTCATGTCGGCCAGCGGCAGGTTCGACTCGAACACCACCGTGACGGTCACCCGGCCCGATTCGTCGAAGCACGCCGCGGGTGGTGGAGATGCAGGCGCGGAGATCGGGACCGAGACGGGCGCCGGGACGATCGGCGGTGGCTCGGTCGCGATTGCCGCCGTCGCCGGCGGCGCCGGCGCGCCGCGGACGGCCGCCTCGACCTCGGCGGTCAGCGCCGAGAGGTCGGTCGGGCTCTGGCCGTGGGCGCGAAGGTCCCGGTGGAAGTCGCGCAGGGTATCCAGGCAACGGAAGGTCAGCTCGAGGTCGGGCCGGCCGAGCTGGCGCTTCTTGCTCCGCAACTGCTCGAACAGGCTCTCCAGGTGGTGCGTCAGCCGGTTCACCGGGTCGAAGCCCATCACGACCGAGGCGCCCTTGATGCTATGGAACATCCGGAACGCCTCCTGCAGCGCCCGGGCGTCGGCCGGGTCCTGCTCGAGGCGCAGCAGGGCATCGTTGAGTCCGGCGATGTGCTCGTCGGTCTCGTCAAGGTAGAACGGCATCAGCTCGGCCAGGTTGAATCCCGACACGGCAATCGCACCTCGGTTCGCCCGTGTTCTCTCGAGCGCTTTCAACTCTCGTCGTTGCTCGTCCCTGTCTGTCCTCGCTCGACGTCTCTCCGCGTCTTCTGTCCTCGCTACCCCCCCGCCTTGCGAAAGAGCCAGGTCTTCCGCTTCTCCAGCGGCTCGAGCATGTTGTACACGCCCTCGGTCGGCCCGACGACCAGATACCCCCCGGGCGCCAGCGCCGCCAGCAGGTTCCTCACCACAACATGCTTGGAATCCTTATCAAAATAAATGAGCACGTTCTTGATAAAGATGCAGTCGAACGGCTCTTCACGCAGCGGCATGAGGAGGTTGTGGAGCTTCCAGGAGACCAGGCCCCTGAGGTCGGCCTTGATGGCCCAGCGTTCGGATATGGCGTCCTCGTCGAAGAAGGCGAGCCGCCGCGCCGGCTCGACCAGGCGCAGGGCACGGGCGTCATACCGGCCGGCGCGCGCCTCGGCCAGCGCGGCTCCGCTGATATCCGTGCCCAGGATGCGGATGTCCCAGCCGGCGAGGATCGGCCGCTTCGCGGCCACCTCGATGGCCATCGAGGAGGGGTCCTCGCCAGTGCTGCACGCCGCCGACCAGATCCGCAGCCGCCGGGGTGATCTGCGCATCGCGGCCGAGCGGGCCAGGTCGGGCAGGAACTCGCCGCCGAGCCACTGGTAATGCTGCGGATCGCGGAAAAAATAGGTCTCATTGGTCGTCATCGCGTCGAGGAACTGCGGCATCTCGCCGGCGCCGGCGGCCGATGTTAGGAATTTATAATAATCCGTGAAGTTCGCGATCCCGGTGGCCCGAAGCCGCCGACGAAGCCGATTGCCGACCATGATCCGCTTGCTGTCGGCGATCCGAATGCCGGCCGCGCGATAGATCAGCTCGCAGAACTTCGCAAACTCGTCGTCGGTCAGTTCGATTGTGGTCATTGGTTTCGAGGAGTGGTCAGTGGTCAGTAGTAATTCGGGAGAACCCGTCGATTACTGCCAATCATTGGGAACCGTCTCACTCTGTCCTCGTCGATCACCGGCCGCTCCGTTCCCTGGTCTTCACTGATCACTGATCACTGATCACTGATCACTGACCACTGACCACTGACCACTGACCACTGACCACTGACCACTGACCACTGACCACTGACCACTGACCACTGACCACTGACCACTGACCACTGACCACTGACCACTGACCACTGATCACTGGGTACGGTTCCTCAGACCTTGAACCCCGAGATCACCTGCTTGAGCGTCCCCGCCTGCGCGCCCAGTTCCTCGGCGCTGGCGGACAGTTCCTCGGAGCTGGAGGCATTGGTCTCGGTGATGCTGGAAACGTTCTGAATGGCCTTGTTGACCTCGGTGGAGGCCTCGGTCTGTTCCCTGGTGGCCTGGGCGATCTTGGCGATGCTGGCCGCGGTTTCCTCGACGCCCTGGACGATCCGCGACAGCGATTCGCCGGCCTTCTCGGAGAGCTGCGCCCCGTCGGCGACGCGCCTGGTCGATTCCTTGATGAGCGCGGTGATCTCCTTGGCCGCGGCGCTGGAGCGCTCGGCCAGCTTGCGGACCTCGTCCGCGACAACCGCGAACCCCAGCCCGTGCTCGCCGGCGCGGGCGGCCTCGATCGCCGCGTTCAGGGCTAACAGGTTCGTCTGGCTGGCGATCTCGCTGATGACCTGGATGATGTCGCTGACCTGCTCGCTGGATTTCTTGATGAGGACCATGGCCTCGATGGCCTGCTCGACCGACTCGCCCCCCTGCTTCGCCAGTTGCGACGTCCGGCTGGCCTGGGTACTGGCCGACGAGGCGTTCTGGTTGATCTCGACGATCGAGTGCGACAGTTGCTGGATCGACGCCGACATCTCCTCGACGGTGGCCGCCTGGTTCTGCGCCGACTCGCTGAGATAGTTGGCGCTCTCGGCGACCACGCGCGAGCCCTCGGCGAACTGGCTGGCGGACTCGATGACCTGGCCGATGATGTTCTTGAGGTCGGCGATCATTCCGCCCAGGGCCTCGCCCAGCCGGCCCATGTCGTCGTCGCCGCGGACTCCGACCGCGACGGTCAGGTCCCCCTCCGCCGCGGCCCGCGCCGCGACCATGAGCTGATTCACCTTGGTCTCGAGGTCCTTCTTCGACCGATCGAGAAGTGTCTGCTGCTCGACGCGTTCCAGCGCGGATGAGACCACCCGGCCGACGTTGCGCACGGCATCCAGCCGGCTCTCGGAGGGTGTGATCTTCTGCTCGGTGAAGAAGTCCATCGTGCCGATGACGCGGCCGGCGACCTGGATCGGGAAGCACACGCCGGATTTCAGCCCGCCCCGGCGCGCGGCCGGCGCGCGGGAGCAGGTCTTCATGTCGGCCAGGTCGGGGACAAAGACCAGGTCGCGCGACTGCCAGACCTGGCCGTTGAGCCCCTCGCCCTCGCGGAACCGCGCCTCGGCCGTCACCCGGCGGAACTCGTCGCTGACGGACCCGGCGTCCTGCGAGAACCGCAGCGCCCGGTCGTCGGGGTTGACTTCCCAGCACGAGCCATACGACCAGCCGAATGCCTCGAGCACGCTGGAAAGCGCCGCGGCGATCACGTCGCGCGCGGTCCGCGCCCGGCCAATCGCCAGCAATAGCTGGTTGACGGCGCGGAGATCGGCGGCGGTCTCTGCCTCGCGCCGGGCGGTCTCGACCTTCTCGGTGATGACCTCCCAGGTGACCATCGGCCCGATGAACTTGCCGTGCAGGTCCAGCATCGCCGTGACCGTCAGCTCGAACAGTTCGGGCCCGACGGTGATCGTCGCCGTGCGCGGCAGGTTCTTCGGGTCGGCCAGCAGCCGGCGCTGGTATTCGGGCGCCTTGTGAAAGACGTCGATCGAGCTGCCGATCATCTGGTCGATTTTCACCGGCAGATGCGCCTCGAGCCGGCGGAGGGTCTGCTCGGCGCGGGGGTTCATGTAGCGGATATTCAGGTCGGGGTCGGCGTACATCATGTTCACCGGCGCGTTGTCGACCATCTGCTTGATCCGGTTCAGCTCGCCCTGGCGAGCCAGCTTCGAGAGCTTGTCCGACGACAGCCGGCCGATCGTGCGCAGGGTCTCGATCCGGACCGGCGAGATCTCGACGGCCTGCTCGGCGAAGAAGTCGAGCGTGCCGACGACCTCGCCGTCGTGCAGCAGCGGCAAGGCCACCGCCGAGCGGATCCCGGCGCGGTGCGCCAGCGGGGCGCGGCAGCAGTCGCGCAGCTCGCCGACGTTCTCGACGTGGAACAGGTCGCGCTGCCGCCAGGCGCGGCCATTGAGCCCCTCGCCCTCGCGGAACCGCGCCGTGCGGGTCAGCCGCTGGAACTCGTCATCCACCCGGCCCGATTCCATCGCGAAGGCCAGCGTGCGATCCGTTGCGTCCACGGTCCAGTACGACGCATACGCCAGGCCGAACTCCTTGCGGGTCGTATCCAGCGTGATGCGGACCAGCTCGTCGATCGTGTCGGCGCGAATGACGGCGGCGATCGTGTCGATGAGCGCCTGCGTGTTGGCGTTGGCCTCGTCGACGAGGCCCTGGGCCTCCTCGGTGATCGCCAGCGCGGTGGGGGTTGCGCTGCGCGCTGCGCGGCTGCCCAGGCCCGCGGCCGGCACGCCTGGGGGCGCCGGCGCGGCGGCCATCGTGGCCGTCTTGCCTCTGGCGGCGGAGCGTCCGCGGGCGGCCCGCGACGTCCCGCGCGGCGCCGCGGCATCGCCATCGGCATCGGCATCGCCGTTGCCCTGCCCGTTCGTTGTCTCGTTGCGTTCCGGATCGAGTCCCATGGCGGCTTGCTCCCGCGGTCGGCGCCGGGTCGAGTGTGTGGGCTGCATGGAGATGCGCAGGGATTCGGAAGATCGCGGCGGTGCCGGGTGCTCAGCCCGTCCCCACGGCGAGCGACGGCTCGTCGAAGAGCCGGTCGATGTCGAGGATGATCAGCAGGCGGTCATCCAGCCGGGCGAGGCCCGAGAGATACTGGTGCGCCACGGCCATCACGGACAGCGGCGGCGGCTGGATCTGGTCGCGGTTGATCCGCATGACCTGGGTGACGGCGTCAACCACGCAGCCCACCGTCCTGTCATGGACGTTCACGACGATGATGCGGGTCTCGTCGTCGACCTCGCGGGCCGGCAGGCCGAACCGCTTGCGCAGGTTGACGATCGGGATGACCGACCCGCGCAGGTTGATCAGCCCCTCGATGAAGTCGGGCACCTGCGGCAGCCGGGTGATCGGCTTCATCAGGATGATTTCCTGGATCCTGGTGATGGCGATCGCGTAATCTTCGTTATCCAGCCGGAAGCCGACGAGTTGAATAACCGGGCTGGCGTCGCCGGGTCGCGGCGCACCCTCGGTAGTCGGAGCATTCCGGGAACCGGCGAACATGGCGGTTGATCCTGGTGCGACCGCGCTGGGTCGAATCACGTCGAAGGAGCCGAATCGATCGAATCGATCGAATCGATCGAATCGATCGATCGCGGCATGTCGACGGACGCAAAACCGCGTCCCATCGAGGCGTCGTCGCCGCCCTCTTGGCTGCCTCATCGTGATGCCGCGACCTCGTCCCGATATCTTACCGCGCGATCCGCCGGCTTGCAGTCCCGCGCGGGCGGAATCCCGGGCGGGGGGTGCGTTCTGAAGGACCGGGCGCCCCGGCGACGTGAGTCGCCCGACCGCGTTGGCCAGGTTCGGAGTAGACTCTCAACGTCCGCCGGGCCGCTTGCTGGGACTGCCGCCCGAACTCCAGGCTCGGATCGAGTCCGGTTCCGTCCGCAAGCTTCCTCCCCTCCGCAGGTCCACCGCCTCGAGCAGCTCGGTCCCGGAGTGCGTCCGGACCAGCACGGCGAAATGCGATCCCTTCGGCCCCCAGAAGAGTTCGAATGTATCGCCGGCAGGGGCGAAGACGGCGACCCCCTCCGGTTGGAGCCCTTCGGCGCGAATCTCGAGTCGGTGGTACTTCATGATCCCGCCGCCCAGCGTGTCGCCCTGCTTTGTCCCGATCCGGACCGTGCACGAGCCGTCCGGCGCCTTCCGGGCGGGGCCGTCGATCGTCAGGCTCTCGGGCTTCTCGTGCTTCCGGCGCGACTCGACATAGGCCCGCAGCCCGAAGAGTTCCTTCTCCCACGGCTTGAACGAACCTTTCGGAATGCCGTGGGCCTTGATGGATTCCCGGATCCGGTCGTTGTGCCCCTCAATCGTCCCCATCTCCTCGTTATCGATCACGCACCCGAAGCCGGAATAGGGAAGGCCCGTCTCGCGGTCGAGGTTGTTGAAGAACGATTCTCGGAGTCCGGCGGTATAGAGCGTCGGGCGCTGGTCCCTGAGCTCCCGATCGGCCTCGGCCCGGCCTTCCTTGTAGGCGGCCCTGTACTCTTTGGTCTTCCGCATCGACTCGAGCGGATCCTGGCCCCGGACGATGCCGGGACAGGCCAACAACAACAGTGCGAGGACGATCGCCGAGCTTCGCATGGGCACCTCCCAGGAAATGACGATCTCAATTATCCCCGAAGCGGTGAGGCAGTCCAGAGGGGCTTGCACCGTTGCCGCCAGGGCACGAGTTGCGACAGGGTGGATGCTCTGGAAGACAACGGTACAACTGGATAGGATCGGTGAACCTGGCCAATCGGCGTCGGGCGAGCCGCTGGCGCGAGAGGCGCGATGGGGCGATTCGTATCGTTGAATTCGGCCGGGCCAGGATACCAATGACTCGGATCGCGTGAGCGCGGAGTCTGCGAAGGGGGGGTGGCGCACATCCATGCGGGCTGCAAAACCAATCAGAATCGACGGTCTCTCGGCGCATGCGACCGCTCTCCAGCGGCAGCATGAGGCAGCGACAGCCCTCGACGAGCGAAAGGCGAAGGGGCAGGTTTTCACCCCCGAGGGGGTCTGTCGGTTCATGGCGGGGCTGTTCGCGGAGATCCCCGAACATTTTCGCCTGCTGGATGCGGGGGCTGGCGTCGGCTCGCTGGCGTCGGCGGTCTGCGAGAGGCTCCTTGCGCTGTCATCGCCGCGCCGGGCCGAAATCCACCTCTACGAAAACGACGAGTCGCTGCTCCCGCTGCTCGAGGCCAATATGAGGCGTTGCAGCGAGGCCCTGTTCACAGCCGGGCATGAGATGCGGTTCACCATCCATCCCGAGGACTTCCTTCTCGGCACGCGCGGCCGCCGGGATCAGCGGCTGCTCTTCGACGATGCCGGGGCTCCGGAGGAATTCGATGCCGTCATCATGAACCCACCTTACTTCAAGGTCGCCGCGGACTCGGCCCACGCCCTGGCCATGGAGGATGTGTTCCGCGGCAATACAAATATCTATATGCTATTCATGGCGCGGGCGGCCGAACTGCTGCGTCCCGGCGGTGAGATGGTGGCGATCACGCCGAGAAGCTTCTGCAGCGGGCTCTATTTCCGGAACTTCCGCCGGTGGTTTTTCTCGCGGATGGGCCTGCGGCACGTCCACCTCTTTGAATGCCGCCGCAGCACGTTCGACGACGTGCTCCAGGAGAGTATCATCACCCTGACGCACCGACTGGGGACGGCGTCGTCCACAACGACGATCACGACCAGCGCGGGCAGGGACATCCCAGCAAACCCACCGCGGCTCTCGTTGCCGGCGTCGCGCGTGCTGGATGACGCCGCCGGGGACATGGTCCTTCGCGTCCCGTCCTCGTCGGAGGACCTGGAGGTCGTCGAGGCCGTGGAATCCTGGCCGGATCGCTTCGCCGAGATCGGCCTGGCGATCTCGACGGGGCCGGTCGTCCTCTTCCGGGCCCGGGAATACCTGCTGCCGGAGCCGGACGGGCCGGACGCCGTGCCGCTGCTCGAGCCGCACAACGTGAAGCCGTTTGAAACGATCTGGCCGGTCGCGAGGCGCGGCAAGCCGACCGCCTTCCGCGTCTGCCGAGAATCCCTCAAGCATCTGGTGCCGACCCGGAA
>JAKAUH010000488.1 GCA_021818605.1 Planctomycetota bacterium | reverse complement strand
ATCCTGACGCTATCGGTGAGCCGTCGCCGTCCGCCACGACGGATGTCATAGCCGCAACCTTCTTGCGCAACCGTCACGCCAACCTTATTGCGCGTGACAGTCCTGCCTGACTCCGTCCGGGTCGGCCGGATCGGTCTGACGTAGGTCAGCCTTTCCAGGCTGACTCCGTCCGTCCGGTCCGTCGGTCCGTCCGGTCCGTCGGTTCGGACCCGCTCCAGGCCGGAAAGCCTGAGCGACTTCGTGCGGGTCGGTCGGGTCAAAACCGCGCCCGGCTCAGGGACGCTGACGGAATCGACTCCGGGTCCCGCGTGGACGCGGCAGGGAATTCCGGGGCGACGGGCCAGGATGCCGGTGTCCCGGCGACAGTCTCCAAATCCAGCGTCATTTCGGCTTCGACCCGGCCGATCCGGGCCGCGCCCCGCGATTCAGGAGCGCATCGACGTCCTTCCAGAGGGCCTCCCACGCCCGCCGCTCGTCGGCGGGGAGCTTCGCGAGGGCATCCCCGTCGCGGACGCCGGCCAGGTCGGAGTCCTCCTTCCAGTGGCGGAGCATCGGGGCGACGGTGGCGCGGGCCTTCGCGTCGCCCGAGTCGAGGACCTTCGACCACGCGGTCAGCTCGGCCCGGAGCCAGTCCAGGGCCTTGTGTCGCAGCTCGGCCTTGGCTTCGGCGTCGGGCGGCGGCTCGCCCTCCGACCGGCCCGCGGCGGCCAGGGCGGCGGCGCAGGCGGCGGCGTAGCGGTGTCCGGCCTGTCGGTCCTCGCCCAGCCTCGGATCGGCCGCCAGCGCCTCGGACCAGAGCCGGGCAGCGGTGGCGTGCCGCTTCGCATTGTAGGCCATCTGGGCGAACGCCAGCCGCTCGGCGCCGTCGGCCGACCGGTCCGTGCCGGCCAGGACCGCCGGGAGCCGGTCGGCCAGGGCGGCGAGCCGCTCGGCCTTGGCGACCCACGCGGCCGACGGGTAGCGCGAGTCGGGCTGCTTCGAGCCGAGCTCGTGGCTCCGGCGGAACTCGGCCAGCGACTCGGCATATTGCCCCTGCCGCCGCAGGGCAACGCCGAGGTTGTAGTGGGTCAGGGCGTCGTCGGGCTTGAGGCGGATCGCCTCGCGACACGCCGCGATCGCTCCCCGCACGTCGCCCGAGTTGTCCAGGGCGAGGCCGAGGTTGGAGTGGGCCTCGGCGAGGTCAGGCCTGAGGCGGATCGCCTCGCGACACGCCGCGATCGCTCCCCGCACGTCGCCCGACCCGCGCAGGGCGTTGCCGAGGTTGCTGTGGGCCTCGGCGTAGTCGGGCTTGAGGCGGATCGCCTCGCGGTACTCCGCGATCGCTCCCCGCACGTCGCCCGAGTTGCCCAGGGCGTAGCCGAGGTTGAGGTGGGCCAGGGCGTCGTCGGGCTTCATGCGGATCGCCTCGCGGCACGCCGCGACCGCCCGGGCCAGTACCGCCTTTGCCTCGGCGCCGCGGCCCCGCTCCTTCAGGTGGCAGCCATAGCAGCCCTGGTGGCGGCCGTTGTCGGGCCGGCGGCCGACCAGGTCGCGCCAGACCGCCTCGGCCTCCTCGCCCCGGCCTCGCCCCTCCAGCGCGTGCGCCAGGTCGTGCCCGGCCAGCTCCGGCTGCCGGCCCCAGGCGACCGAATAGGCGCGGATGACCTCCTCCGGCTGCGGCGGCCGCGCCTGCGCGAGCAAGACGCCCAGGATGTAGTGAACCCGGGCGTCCTCCGGGTGGGCCCACGAGGCCCGCCGCAGCACCGCGAGGCCAGCCTCCAGGTCGCCCGCGTAGGCCAGGGCGCTGCCCAGCAGGGCCAGGCTGACCGGGGCCCATCTCCCCGCGTCGGCCCGCTCGACCAGCGGACGGAGCCGCTTCAGCCGCTCGGCCCTGTCCTCGACCAGCAACGCGGCGCGGAGGGCGTCGCGATCCGGGTCGGGGTCGGCGGCGCGGGCCGCGGCCAGCACCCGCGCCCAGCCCGCGCCGTTCGCGCCGCGGCTCCGCCGGACGGCCGCCCAGTCGTCCAGCGCCGCGACCACCGCCGCGGCCACCGGCTTCGGGCGGCGGGCGGCCGCGGCACCGGCCCCGGCCGGGTCGCCCCGGTCCGGGTCGATCCCGGCGGCGCCGAGGGCGTCGGCATAGGCCGCGTCGGTCGCCGAGCCGTCCGGGTCGTCGGCCCGCGCCGAGCGGATGTCCACCAGCCGCGCCAGCAGGTCGCGGTCGGCCTCGGCGACCTGCCGACCAGCCTCGACCTCCCGGCGCAGCTCCGCCAGCTCCGCCGACGCCGACGCGCCGACGTCCTCGCCGATCCGGTCCAGGGCCTCGCCGGCGCGATCCCACCGCGCGACGTCCTCACGCTGGTCCCGCGCCTGGTCGCGCAGCAGCCGGGCCTCGGCCAGCAGGCGGTCGGCCCGCGCCGCGGCCGATTGCCGCCGGTGCAGCTCATAAGTGAACGCCAGGCCGCCGAGCGTCAGGAGCGCCAGCAGCGACGCGGCCAGGCCGAGCTGGAGCTTCCGCCGACGACGCTCCTCGATCGCCTTCGCCACCGCCACGGCCCGCTCGCGCTCGGCCGCCTGCACCCGCTCCTGCACCCCAGCCAGGTAGGCCGTGATCCGCTCGGCCACGACATTCGCGTCGCGCGGCCGATCCTCGGGCTCGACCGCCAGGCAGTCCCTCGCCAGGCCGATCAGCTCGGCCTCAGCCCCGCAGCCGTCCAGCCGCGCCACCGCGTCGGCCGTGGCGCCGTCGGCCGCCTTGTGGACGATCTCCGTCGCCGATCGGCCCGTGAACGCCGGCTTCCCCGTGAGCACCTCGCAGAGGATCGAGCCCAGGGCGAAGACGTCGGCCCGCTCGTCGATCCGGTCGGCCTCGCCCCGCGCCTGCTCGGGCGGCATGTAGCTCGGCGTGCCCA
Organism: Planctomycetota bacterium; assembly: GCA_021818605.1. Classification (GTDB taxonomy): domain Bacteria; phylum Planctomycetota; class Planctomycetia; order Isosphaerales; family Isosphaeraceae; genus JAKAUH01. The sequence continues at coordinate 7,410 of JAKAUH010000488.1, read as the reverse complement.
TGATCGACCCGGCGCGCGAGTGGTCCCGGTCCAGGCTGGTTCCCGCCGTCGCGATCAGGGTCTCCGGGGGCGGCTCCTTGCCCGCCCGCTCATCGGCGGCGGCCCCGCCCCGCGGCAGGACCTTGGCCAGGCCCCAGTCCATCACCTGCACCTCGCCGAAGCTGCCCACCATCACGTTGGAGGGCTTGAGGTCACGATGGATCACCCCGCGGGTGTGCGAGTAGGCCATCGTCTGCGCGATGGCCGCGAAGATCGACAGGAACCTCGGCAGGTCGTCGGCCGGCCCCGAGCGGTCCGCCAGCAGGTCGGCCAGCGTCTGCCCTTTGACCAGCTTCATGCTGAAGAACGGCCGGCGGTCGGCGAACGTGCCCAGCTCGTAGATCGGCACCACGCCCGGGTGCTGCAACTGCCCGCCGATCTGCGCCTCCTCGACGAAGCGGCGGACCAGGTCGGGCTTGTCGCGGAGGTCGTCGCGCAGGACCTTGATGGCGACGTCGCGGCCGAGGTCGGGGTCGCGCCCCTTGAGCACGGCCCCCATCCCGCCGCGGGCGATCTCGCCGTCGATCCGGTAGCGGATGGTCGAGTCCGCGTCAGTGGCATCGGGCCGGACGATCGGCCCCGGGCTCTCGCCGGGCGCCGTGTCGCGCAGGAGCACGCGGGGGACGGGGCCGATGCTCTGGGCGATGGTGTCGAGGACGCCGGGGCCGGGGCCGGCCGGCTCGATGGCGCCGATCGCCGCGGGCCCCGGCGCGGACGTGCGGGAGAGCGCGGCGCCCATCAGGCAATTGGGGCAGAGCCCGCGCGGGGCGTCGGCGGGCAGCGTCGCGCCGCAGTCCGGACAGGTTCGTTCGAGTTTCATGGCGGAGTCCTCCCCGGTTTTCTCGACGACCCCTCGTCGTCGGCCTCTATCCATGAGAACGGCAAATCCCGCCGAAGGTCACACAAATCCGCGCGGATTCATCGGGCGAGGGCGGCGAACAGGGCCCGGACCTCGTCCTCGACGTCGGCCAGGTCGGCCACCGTGCGGGCGATCTCCTCGCGGAGGATCTCGCCATACCGTTTTCTCAGACGCGAGGCGGCCGTCTTGACAGCCCCCTCGGCCATCCCCAGCTCGTCGGCGATGGCGGCAAGCGGGATGTTGCAACGGCGGAACAGCCCCAGGAGCGATTCGGCGTTCTGACCCCATCCTCCTTCCCGAGCGCCGACACGAGACGGGCTCATATCCTTCACCAATTGACGCCATCGGCTGGCTCGAGACGAGTTCACTCGTCTCGAGCCCGAACCGGCGGTGGCTCGGTATCCCTTCTGAGCACCGGCAAGATGACGCGCGACGTCAGAGCGTGCGGGACCCGCCTTGCCATCGCGGCGCGGCCTGTTATCATACTGTTAGCATCCCCATTCCGTCTGGAGGTACGTATGGCAACAGCACTGGTGCGTGAGCTGGATGACGATGCCTACGAGCGCCTCAAGGCCCGCGCGGCGGGTAACAATCGCTCGCTGGAGGCGGAATTGCGTGAGATCCTCGTGCTCGCCTCGAAACAGGTTGATATGACCACGGCCCGGGCGGCGGCCGATGCGTTGCTGAAGCGGCAGGAGGGCCGTCCCCAGAGCGATAGCGGCGAGATCCTTGCGCAGGAGCGGCTTCGGTGAGCGATCGGCCCTTCGCAAATGGTGAGGACGCAACGGAAGGATCAGTCCTGCCGTCGGCCGCACGAATTCTGGTACCCGATGCCGGCGTGGGGGTGAAGTGGTACGTGCTGGAACCCCACTCCCACGACGCGACACGCCTGCTCGATCCGCGCTTCGAGCTGCACGTGCCGGCCTATTTCTTCACGGAAGCGGCCAGCGTGCTTCAGCGCAAGGTGGCCGTCGAGCGGACGCGGACGGAGGCGGAGGGCCTGGAAGCCTTTCGTTCCATCCAGGCTGTTCCCATGACCATCCACCCGACCGAACGGCTCCTCGAGGAGGCCTTCCGCCTCGGCGTCCGATACCGGCGCCCGGTCTATGACAGCCTCTACCTGGTCCTGGCGGAGGCGCTTGGAGGACAGGTCGTGACCGCCGATCGGCGGCTCTATAACGGTGTCCATGGCGGTCCGCTCGATCACCTCGTGCTCTGGGTCGAGGATCCGCTCTGACGCGCTCGGGCATGTCAAGGAAGGAGGAATTCCTTGATCACCTCTGGGTGCCAAGGGATTCCTCCGATGCGCCGGGCCGGACCGAGACCGCCAGGACCTTCATCGGGAACCGGAACGGGGACGGAACCGGAACGGGGACGGGAACCGGAATGAAGAAGGTGCTATCCGGTGGGCCGGAGCAAGCGATCGCTTTCCCAGAGGCCGGTGCCGGCCTGCCGGATAGCATCCCGTTGAACTGAGCCGCGTGGGCACGGCGTTTGCTTTAAGAGAAGATTGAATAGCTGGGCAATCAGCGCGATCTGAGCAAAGCCGCGAGCGACGCATGAGCCCCGATGTGCGGGGGTATGACCGGTATTCTACCCACCGCGAAGCGGTTTAGTTCAATCCGCGCGGATTGATCGGGCGAGGGCCGCGAAGGACTCCCCGGATTTGTCCTCCGGCGTCGGTCCGCGGCCCGCTCCGATCCGCTCCGGCCGAACGTCGGTCAGGCTTTCCAGCCGGACGCGGGACCGACCGGGACGGTGTCAGGCTGGAAAGCCTGAACTACGCTACGCGGACCGTTCAGGACGCCTGTCACGCGAAGATCAGCCGGCCCCGCGGCTCGGGCACCGGCCGGCCCAGCTCACGCGCGGTCTCGATCCACTCGCGGATGACGACCTCGGCGTTGGCGACCGCCTCCTGGTACGTCGCCCCGTCGGCCGCGCAGCCGGGCAGCTCGGGCACCTCGGCGATGAAGGCCTGATCGTCGCGGCTCCAGTACAGGATGATCTCATACTGCGGGCTCGGAACCATTCTCTCTTCCTTCCTCCGGGGTCGAGCGGCTCGACTCGCCTTCGGGCGGCGGCTCGACGCCGCTCTTCTCCTCCGGCTCGCCCGCCAGACCGTGTGCGACGATGACCCCACGGACCTGCTTGACCTGATAGGGCTTCGCCTGGCTACCGCGGGGCTGGAGATTCAGGATCTCCGGCACGCCGTCCCTCGTGAAGATGTGATGGTCGCCGCGAACCCGCTCGGTGAAGCCCAGACGAGCGAGCACCGCGCGAAGGTCGTCGAAGCGAAGATTCGCGTCCGACGTCCCGCGAAGGATACGATCCAGGATCTTCGCGGCCTGGCTCACGGCGTCATCTCCTCCGCCGGCCGAGTCGGCATGCGCCGCCCGATGCCACGTCTCCGCGGCCGGGAAACCGCTCGATTGTACGAGACTGTCGCAAGGACACCGGCCTCCTCGTCCGTCGCCCCGAAGGGGCAGCCACAAATCAGCCCAGGGCAACGCCCTGGGATCCGGTCGGAACAAGATCAACGAGCCCTGAAAGGGCGAAACCGTCGCGCCCTTTCAGGGCTCTGGATGGGTATCGGCCCGGGCGACCCAGGGCGTTGCCCTGGGCTGATCTGTTCGGCCCTTTCAGGGCCAGTTCCCCGGACCGGTTTCCCTGCGACAAACTCGATTGTACCAGGAATGTCCGCGGCCGTCCGCCTGGTCCGGCGGGTTGGACGCCGATGCGATCGAGACGCCCCGTGGCGGGTCGGGCAACTCGTAGGTCAGGCAGTCCTGCCTGACTCCGTCCGGATCGATCCGAGGTAGGTCAGGCAGTCTTGCCTGACTCCGTCCGGATCGGGCGGATCGGATCGGAGTCAGGCTGGAAAGCCTGACCTACGCGGGTCGTTCAGGACGGAGTCAGGCTCGAAAGCCTGATCGACGCGGGCCGTTCGGGACGCCAAATCGGCAAGTCCTTCCCTTCCCGGCCCGCTCCCGATCGGGCGAGGGCGGCGAACAGGGCCCGGACCTCGTCCTCGACGTCGGCCGGGTCGGCCACCGTGCGGGCGATCTCCTCGCGAAGGATCTCGCCGTATCGTTTTCTCAGGCGCGAGGCGGCCGTCTTCACGGCCCCCTCGGTCATCCCCAGTTCGTCGGCGATGGCGGCGAGCGGGAGATCGCCCCGCCCGCCGGTCAGGGTCGGCAGCAGGTGGGACACCAGGGCGGACTTCCCGGCCGCCGTCGATTCCGCCTCCAGTCGCGCGACGGCGTGCTCCAGCAGGCTGGTGGCCCATCGCCGGTCGAACAGCCGCTCGGGCGTCCAGTCATTGACAGGCTCGGCCGAATACCGGCCTTCCGCAAGGGCGCGATCGATGGGGATCGGCACGGCACCGCCGCCTCGCCTGGCGGCCCGGTCGCGGTCGCGGCAGTCGGCCAGGTGGTGGGCACAGGCGGCCATCAGGAACGAGCGGAATCGGCCGCGTTCCGGCGCGACCGCGGCCAGGCCGTCGCGATGCAGCAGGGTAAGAAAGGTGCCCTGGACGAGGTCGGCGGCCTCGTCGGGCGAATGTCCCTTGCGACGGACGAAGGCGTAGAGGGGATACCAGTAGGCCGAGCACAGATCGGCCAGGGCCTCGCGGGCCGCGGGTCCGGCGCGACCGCCCGCCGCAACGACCTGGCTCCATCGCGTCGTCGGGAACGGGGCGTTCGAGTTCGATGATGTTTCGGGACGCGATGCGGGCACGGTTGACCTCGCCACCAGCTCGCTCGGGAGCGAGCGGGAATTCGCATCTTCGCCGATCCACACGTCAGCGTACTCTACGCCAGGTCGGCCCGGCGTCGCAACCGGCGGCCGCGAGGACCGCCTCGACCGGTGCGATGCGGTCCGATCCGGGTCTGCCGCAGGAGGCGGCTCTGTCCTCCAGGCCGAGCCGAGCCGAGCCGGGCCGTCGGTCGATCGGGGGACGGAGCCGGCCCGTCGGTCGGGGGTCGTCCGCGAGCGATCGCTCACCGGCCCGGGCTCGGCTTCGGGTTCAATCGCGTTCGGCCCCGGCGTAGAATAGACCTGGTGAGGCCGGACGAGCGGCGCGGAGCGACATGATGCCTCGAGTCTTCAGGACGATGTGCAAGGACACGGATGGCCTACCTCGCGTCGAGCAATCCGCGAAGGGCCTGGGCGTGCGTCCCAACCTTGACATCGACCTCGACCCGACCTGTGATGTCCTCGCGAATGGAAAGGGGACGTCGGTCAGCCCGAACTGGCGCAACTTGCTCCTTTTTCGGATTCCCGGGAAACCGGAAAGGGGACGCAGCTAGTTTTCCCCGGCCAGCGATACTAGCTGCGTCCCCGTTTCGGCCCCCCTAGCTGCGTCCCCGTTTCGGCCCCCAGTTTTCCCCGGCCAGCGATACTAGCTGCGTCCCCGTTTCGGCCCCCCTAGCTGCGTCCCCGTTTCGGCCCCACGTTTCGGCCCCACGGTCGGACCAGGCCGGGCCGCGTCGGACGGGAATGCCCGAGCGGCTTCGGTCCCCCGGACCAGGCCGGACCGCGTCGGGCAGGACTTCCCGAACTACTTCGGACGAGCGGCGGCGTCGAGGGATTCCCGGTGCCTGGCACGTTGCTCCGGCGTCGACTCGCGCTGCCACGGGACCTCGCCGCCGCGCTGGATGTGCCGGCTCAGCGCGGCCGATAGCTCCGCGGCGATCCGGCGCTCCTTGTCGATCAGGTTGGTCGTCTCGCGCGGGTCGTTGCGCAGGTTGTACAGCTCACGCGGCCGGAACGGACTGTCCTGGATCAGCTTCCAGTCCCCGCGGATCAGGGCCTCGATCGTCTTCCCGCCATAGGCGGGCCCGCCCTCGCGGCGCACGAAATACAGCTGGCGCTGCGCATCCGGCTGCGATTCCGGCGAGCCGATCAGCGTCGGCAGGAAGCTGATCCCGTCGACGCCCGGAGGGACCTTCACCCCGGCCGCCTCACACAGCGTCGGGAACAGGTCCATCGTCGCGACGATCCGGTCGGACCGCGAGCCGGCGGCGATCCGGCCCGGCCATCGCGCGGCGCCCGGAACGCGCAGTCCACCCTCGTACATGTGCTGTTTCTGGCCGCGATGGGGTCCGTTGTTCGCGCCGTTGCTCGTGACACCGCCGTTGTCCGAGGTGAAGACCACCAGCGTCTCCCTCGTCAGCCCGAGCCGGTCGAGCGCGTCGAGGACCCGGCCGATCCCGGCGTCCATGTGCTCGATCAGGGCCACCAATTTCGCGCGAGAATCGCTGATGCCCGGCTGCCGGTTTCGGACCTTTTGCACCCACTCGGCCGGCGGCTGGATCGGGTCGTGGGGCGCGTTGTAGGCCAGGTAGAGGAAGAACGGCCGACCGGCCCTCGCCCGCTCCTCCAGGTATTCCACCGCCCAGTCGGTGAAGAGCTCCGTGGCGTGCCCCTTCGGATCGACCTCCTTTTGACCGTTCCGCATGTAATTGATGCCGTGGCGGCGATGCGAGTTGTAGTCGTCCATCATGTCGCCGAGGTAGCCGCGGAAGGTGTCGAACCCGCGCTCGGTCGGCGTGCTGGGGGATTCCAGGCCCAGATGCCACTTGCCGACGATCGCCGTGTGATAGCCGGCGGATTTCAGCACCTGGGGAAGCATCACCGCCCGCGGCAAGAGAAATCCCCACGAATTGTCGGCGTGCGTCCGAATCACGCCGGGAACGCCGACGCGGTCGGGATAGCAGCCGGTCAGCAACGCGGCCCGCGTCGGCGAGCAAACCGGGCAGCTCGCGTGGAAGTTGCGGAGGTCCATCCCCTCGCGAAAGAGCCGGTCAATCGCGGGCGTGCGGATGTCGGCCGTGCCGAAGGCGCTGTAATCGCCGCGGCCCTGGTCGTCGCTGAGGATGACGATGAGATTTGGAGGGGCGGCGCCGGCCGTGCGGATCCACGTCGGAACAAGTACCAGACCGATGATCGACCACAGGACGCCATGACGCATCGAAATACCCCTCATCGCGATCTCGTTCCTGACCTCCTGGCCCCGTCAGGCTGGAAAGCCCGACCTCCCTTCGTAACGGCGTCATGAGCACTCTACCGCTCGCCCGCCCGATCGCCGGGCTTCAGGACGTGCTCCAGAAACAGGTAGATCTGCTCGTTCGACGCCTCGGTTGGGTCGTGCCCCGCGCGGTTGGTCATCGCCACCCGGTCCTGATATCCCAGGAGCCGGTTGACGGCGACGGCGTGGTTCAGCGCCCGCCAGCGTTCGGGAGTGTCCTCCGAGCCGCCCGAGACCAGGAACGGCCGGGGGGCCATCAGCGCGTGCAGCTCGTGCAGGTCATGGCCCGAGTCGACGAGGGCCTTGTAGGCCCCCGTGCGCGGGCGTTCGGGCGCGATCGTGCCCCGCGCGCGGGTCGGGCCCGGCTCCCAGCCGAGATACCAGGGCTCCCAGTAATTGACGTTCGGGCGCGACTCGTCGAAGACAACCCCCGGGTCCGACCAGACGCCGCAGGCGAACCGATCGTCCAGGCACGACGCAAACA
>JAKAUH010000886.1 GCA_021818605.1 Planctomycetota bacterium | reverse complement strand
CCGCAGTGGGCGGTCGTTGGCGACACGTTCCCCGTTGGCTGCTGCTACTCCGACCGGGTCGTCTTCCCCGAGTTCTTCGCCGACAACCCGGACTCGCACCGGCCCGAGTACCAGTCGGAGTGCGGCATCTATGAGCCGGGTTGCGGACTCGACCACGTCGACCTCTCGTGGGGCCACGACGAGTACCTGTATCACGTCGTGAAGGATCACCTGCCCGACGAGGGGCTGGCGATGATCCGCTACCACTCGTTCTACGCCGCGCACCGCGAGGGGGCGTACACCCACCTGATGAACGACGCCGACCGCAGTCGCCTCGAGTGGGTCCGCGCGTTCAACCCGTACGACCTCTATTCCAAGGGCCACCAGCCGCCGGATGTTGAAGCGCTCCGACCCTATTACCAGGAGCTGATCGGCGAGTATTTCCCGGCCACGCTGGCGTGGTGAACGGGAGCGGTCATCGGTCTTTCGGTGCGCCCTGGAGGGCGGCGATGATGGCTTCGACATCATAAACGCAGCCGCCCCAGGTGCCGCCGCCCACGTTCTGGAGGGCCGCCCACAGGCGGGTATCGTCGGGCAAGGCGGGATCGGGCGAGAGCTGGGGATGCGGCGATCGACGTTCCAGCACCCGGGCGCCTTCGTCCGGTCCGAATTCGACGCCGTCGGTGCCGATCAGGTCGAGCGAGCCCTCGAGGCGGACGCGATCCACGAGGATCCGGATCAGGTCGCCGTCGCGGACCCGGCCGATCGGGCCGCCGGCCAGAGCCTCCGGGCTGACGTGGCCGACGCAGGCACCCGTCGAGACGCCCGAGAATCGGGCGTCGGTCAGCACGGCGACGTGCTTGCCGAACGACAGGTAGCGCAGCGCCGACGTGATCTGGAAGATCTCCTCCATGCCGGCCCCCATCGGGCCGCGGCCAATGAGCACCAGGACGTCGCCCGGCTTGATGGGACGATCGCCCTGCCCCTTGATCGCCGCGATCGCCTCGTTCTCGCGGGTGAACACGCGGGCCGGCCCGGTCTTGCGGTAGACGCCGTCATCGTCAACGACCGTGGGGTCGATCGCCGTGCTCTTGATCACCGAGCCCTCGGGCGCGAGGTTCCCGCGCGGGAATGTGACGGTGCTGGTTAATCCGCGTTCGCGCGCCCGGTCGGGACTCATGATCACGTCGTCGGGATCCACCCCGTCCTGCTCGAACAGCCGGGCGCGCAGCCGCTTCCGCCGTTCGCTGGTTTCCCACGATTCGAGCACGCGTCCGACCGGCTCGCCGGAGACCGTCCGGGCCTCGAGGTCGATCAGGCCCGGTTCACGCAGGTGGAGCATCACCTCGGGCACGCCGCCGGCCAGGAAGGCGCGGACGGTGGGGTGGTACAAAGGCCCGTTCGGCAGGACGCTGACCAGCCGCGGCACCCGGACGTTGATGTCGTGCCAGTCATCGACCGTGGGACGCCTCAGGCCGGCCGAATACGCGATCGCCGGGATGTGCAGGATCAGGTTGGTCGAGCCGCCAAACGCCGCGTGGACGACCATCGCGTTTTTGATCGAGCGGTCGTCGAGGATGTCCGAGAGGTTCACGCCGGCCTTCGACAGCCCGACAAGTGCCCGCGCTGAGCGGCGGGCCATGTCGAGCCAGATGGGCTGACCCGAGGGCGCGAGTGCAGCGTGGGGCACGGTCAATCCGAGCGCCTCGGCGACGACCTGCGAGGTGGCCGCCGTGCCCAGGAACTGGCAGCCGCCGCCCGGGCTGCCGCACGCCCGGCAGCCGAGCGCGGCGGCTTCCTCGAGGGATAACTCCCCGTGCGAGAACCGGGCACCGATGGACTGGATCTTGCCGGCGTCCTCGCCCTCGCGCGGTGGGAGCGTCACGCCGCCCGGCACGACCACGGCCGGCAGGCCGCGCGAGCCGGCCAGGGCCATCATCATGGCGGGCAGTCCCTTGTCGCACGTGGCCACGCCGAGCACGCCTTTCCGCCGGGGCAGCGAACGGATGAGCCTCCGAAAGACGATGGCGGCGTCGTTGCGATAGGGCAGGCTGTCCATCATCCCGGTGGTGCCCTGCGTGCGGCCGTCGCACGGGTCGGAGACCATTCCGGCAAAAGGGACGACGTCGAGCGCCCGCAGCTCCTCGGCCGACTGGCGGACCAGCAGGCCGATCTCCCAGTGCCCGGTATGGTAGCCCAGCGCGATCGGGCTGCCGTCGGCGTCGCGCAGGCCGCCCTGGGTGCTGAGGATCAGGTAAGGGTCGCGGGCCACGTCGCTCGCCGCCCAGCCCATGCCGGCGTTCTGGGTCAATCCGAAAAGGTCGCCGGATGGCCAGTCGCTCAGCATCTCGCCGGTCAGCGGGAGCGAGCCCTGCGGGCCCTCGCCGGCGGTGGTGACCTCGTAGATCGTGGGGTCGTCGGAGTCGATCAGGGAGTCGGGGCGGGCGGCAGGCGTTCCAGCGGCAGGTTTCATCGGTGTGGTCGCATCTCGGTCGAGGATGTCGGGGGGTGGGGCGACAAGGGAGATCCCTCATCATGACCTAGCCCGAGGAGTCGGAACAAGACCCTCCCTCGGTCGGACGCCCATCGCCAGCCGACGCAGAAATGTTATAATGCTTCTATTGATCAGGACGAGGAGGCGATATGGCGATTCACGACTGGAAGCAGGCTCCGCCGGGGTTTTTTCACCATTTCCACCAGCAGTGGAGCGCGGCGCTGTGCGCGTCACTCAACGCAGGCGGATTGCCGCCGGGCTACTTCGCTTTGATCGAGCTCACCACTTTCGGTGTGGCTCCTGATCTCATTGCACTCCAGAATCGAACGCCTCCCCTCCCTTCGAGTGGGCGATGTGGAGCGATCGCGTTGGCGGAACGTCCACCAGTCACCCGCTTCGTCAGTCGGTCAAACGACGAGCAGGGGTACGCTGCCCGGGCGAATCGCGTCGCCATCCGCAACGCCTCGCGCGACGTTGTTGCTGTAATCGAGATTGTGTCTCCAGGAAACAAGAACAGCCGGACCGCCGTCCGATCCGTCGTCGACAAGGCGATCGACCTGCTCCGCCAGGGGATCAACTTGCTCATGATCGACCTGTTCCCGCCAGGTCCCCGCGATCCCGAGGGTATTAACGCCCTGATCTGGAACGAGTTGACTGCTGAGTCGATGATGCTGCCGTCCGACAAGCGGCTGAGCCTGGCAGCGTTCGTCGCTGGTATCGAGCTGCGTACCTTCATGGAACCGGTGGCCGTCGGCGATGCGCTACCGGACATGCCGCTGTTCCTTGACAGGGAGAGTTACGTTCCCGCCCCGCTGGAAACCTCCTATCAGGATTCCTGGAACGCTTGCCCCGAGGAATTCCGCGAGCTGGTCATCGGTCCTCCGCCGGACGCTTCGGCCCCGGAGGAAGATGCTCTTTGAGATACCGCGTCATCAGGTGGCGCAGGTGCAGAGTCGTGCCGTCGCCCTCGCTGATCGCGTGCGAGCGGTTGGGGTAGGCCATCATCGTGAACGGCCGGTCGTGGCGAATCAGCTCGTTGATGAGCATCTCCGTCCCCTGGTAGTGGCAGTTGTCGTCGCCCGTTCCGTGGATGATGAGCAGGTTCCCCTTGAGCTGGTGCGCGAAGTTGATCGCCGAGCCCTGGATGTAGCCGTCGACGTTATCGCCCGGCAGGCCCATGTACCGCTCCTGGTAGATCGTGTCATACAGCCGCTGAACGGCCACCGGCGCGATTGAGATCCCCGTTGTGTACAGGTCGGGATACTTGAACATCGCCTGAAGCGTCGACGACCCGCCGCCGCTCCAGCCCCAGATGCCCACTCGCTTGGGGTCGAGGTAGGGCCGCTCCTTGAGCACGGCCTTGAGCGCCGCGGCCTGGTCCTGGGGCGAGAGGATGCCGATCTTGTGGAAGACCGACTTCCGCCAGGCTCGGCCGCGGGGAGCCGGCGTGCCGCGGTTATCAAAGCTCATCACGACGTAGCCCTGCTCGGCGAGCATCCGGTGCCAAAGCCCGTTGCCACCGCCCCAGCGGTCGACGACCGTCTGCCCCGCCGGCTCGCCATAGACATGGATCAAGAGCGGGTACTTCTTTTGAGGGTCGAGGTGCGGCGGCAGCATGCACCAGCCGTCGAGCTTCACACCGTCGCCGATGTCGACCCGGAAAAACTCGGTCTTCACCGGCTCCAGTTCTTCAAGCTTCTTGCGCAGCTCGGCGTTGTCGCTGAACAGCTTGACCCGCTCGTGCGAGGGGAGCTTGATCAGCTCGACGACCGGCGGGGTGTTGGCCGTCGAATAGTGGTGAAGCGCCCATCGGGCGTCGGGCGAGAGCTCGTAGTCGTGCGTGCCGGGCTGGTTCTCGGGCGTTACTCGCACGCGAGTCTCGCCGTTCAGGCCGACGCGGTAGAGATACTTCTGCGTGGGGTTGTCGGGCGAGGCGGTGAAGTAGACCTGGCCGGCCTTCCTGTCCTGGCCCGCGATTCCGATCACGTCGTAGTCGCCGGGGGTCAGGAGCCGGGGCTTTCCATTCTCGAGGCCCACCTCGAAGATGTGGCGCCAGCCGCCTCGCTCGCTCAGCCAGAGGAATGCCTGCTTCTTGCCGTCTTTCTCGGCCCAGGGTAGCTCATCCTGAAGGTCCAGCCAGGCATCGTCGTGCTCCTCGAAGAGTAGTTCTGAGGCGCCGGGCACGAGATATCGCCACGCCACTCGGACCGTATTCTGTCTCCGGTTGAATTGCTGGAGCAAAACTCCACTTGTAGTGAGCCATTCGACGTAGGCGACATAGTTCTCGCGAGGGTCGCCCCCAAGCGGCAGCCAGGTCGTCTGCCCACCGTCCACGTCCACGATCCCGATCCGACACGCGGCGTTTTTCTCTCCGACCTTCGGATACTTGACCGGCGTCACCCGCGGATAGAGCGAGTCCGTGTTGTTGACCAGCGGATACTCGCGAATGCCGGAAGTATCGAGGTGCCAGAACGCGATGTGCTGGCTGTCGGGGCTCCAGCGGTAGCCGTCGCGGAGGTTGAACTCCTCCTCGTAGACCCAGTCAAACGTCCCGTTGATCTCATCAGGCCCTATCGAGTGCGTCAGCGGCGTGACCTTGTCGCCGCGCAGGTCCTCGACATACAGGTTGTTGTTTCGGACGTACGCCACTCGCAGACCATCGGGCGAGAACTTGGCGAACATCAGCGAGGCCGCCGGCGCGTGGCCGCCGAGCTTCCTCAGCTCGCGGGTCGAGCGATCCAGGACCCAGTAGTCGCCGCGGGTGTTCCGCCGCCAGACGCGTTGCGAGTTCGTGAAGATCAGGAGCCGGGCGCGGTCCTTCGACAACTCGTAGCCGTGCACCGCGAGGGGCGAGTGCTTGCCGGCCGGGATGAGGCGCGCGGCCGGGACGAGCACCTGGGACTTGCCGGTCGCCGGGTCGTGCTGCACCAGGTCCTGGCCGCCGGGTGTTTCGCGCGAGCCTTCCCACGTCAGGTAGCCCGAACTGTCGTCGAGCCAGCGGATCGAGGCGCCCGCCGCGCCGAACTCGTGCTGCTGGAAGATCCGCTCGACAGTCAGCGGTTTCTTTTTGCTCTCGTGCTCCTGGGCGATCAGCGGAGTGCCGACGACCAGCATCAGCACGGAGGCGATCATCGCATGGCGGCCGTTCATCGGCGGGGGCTCCTGGCTCGGGGGAAGTGCTCGCGATTCATTCGACGACCACGACCGGCTTGCCGAGTACGTCCATCCTCGGCGTGACGCCCAGCCCGGGCGCGGTCGAGGCCGACATCCGGCCGCCCTGACGCTGCGGGGCGCCCTCGGCCGTGCTGACGGTGACGTAGCTGTTGAAATCCGTCGAGGTGAAGAGCATGTCGGTCGGCGTGCTGTGCGCCAGGTGGGCGATCGCGGCGGTCGTGATGTCGCCGCCCCAGCTATCCTCGATCGTCATGGCGATCCCGAGCGAGACGCACAGGTCGCGCGCCTGCCTCGCCCTGGTCAGCCCGCCGAACTTGCTGATCTTGATGTTCACCACGTCCATCGCCCGGTCGGCGTGCCCGCGCAAGAGCGGCGTCATCGAGTCGAGGACCTCGTCGAGGACAAACGGGTGGTCGCAGTGCCGGCGGACTGTGAGGCATTCCTCGTAGCTCTTGCAGGGCTGCTCGATGTAGACGTCGATATCGCGCACCGCCCGGACGACGCGGAGGGCGTCGTGCATTAGCCAGCCGGTGTTGGCGTCGGCGACGAGGCGGTCGCCGGGCTTCAATTCGGCCGCGACCTGGCGAATCCGCTCGATATCGTCGAGCGGTTCGCCGCCGACCTTGAGCTGGAACCTTCGGTATCCCTCGGCGCGATAGCCCGCGACGCGGCGGGCCATCGCCTCGGGCGATTCCTGCGAGATCGCGCGGTACAGGACGAAGTCCTCGCCGTACCGCCCGCCGAGCAGGATGCAGACCGGCTGGCCCGTGGCCTGGCCGAGGATGTCCCAGCAGGCGATGTCGATGGCCGACTTGACGTAGGCATGCCCCTGGAGCGCGGCGTCCATTCGCTGGTTCAGGTGGCCGAGCTGGAGCGGGTCCTCGCCGATCAAGTGCGGCCCGAGTTCGGCGATGCCGGCTCGTGCCCCGGCCGCATAGGCTGGCAGGTAAAATGGCCCGAGCGGACAGACCTCGCCGTGGCCGACCAGCCCTTCATCGGTCTCGACGGCGACGATCGTGCTGTCGAACACCGACACGGATTTGCCGCCGGACCACTTGTAGGTCCCCTCGTGGAGTGGAAGCTCGACGCGATAGGCGCGGATTCGCTGGATTCTCATGGTTTGGTGTGCTCGATCGGCTCGGTTGAAATGCTAGACGGCTCGGTGCCCGAGACGACATTCCGCCAGAAGGCGGGTACGGCTTCCCATGCCGATCGATAGGTCGCTTCGAGAGGCAGCGGGACGTACAGTCCGGGCGTCACGAAGAGCGGCATATCGGGCAGCGTCGATCCGACAGCCACCGGCTCGACGAACGCCTCGGGGATCGGGCCTCCGAGGTACGACGCCAGTGTTAGCGGCTTTTCGGTCGGAAGCGTGAAGTCGTTATCGATCACTTCATCCCAGATCGCCTTGTGGATTCCCTCGGGGTCGCGTGAGCTCGGCGGGAACAAATCGAGGACGACGAGGTGGATGCCGGCCCGCAAGAGGGTCGCCGCCTTGTCGACGAACGAATACAGCGCGTGCCGGGAGCTCTTGTTCCCTGGCGAGACGATCTCGCAGACGGCGATGACCTGGTGGTGGCTCGTGTGCCGGATGACGGCCGAGCGGGCGCTGGCCGCATAGGCGTTGGCCTCGGCACGGATGCGGAACTGGACCCGCGGAGGAGCGGACGCCAGGGCGACGGTGCCCGCGGGATCTCCGGCCGGGGGCTGGCTTTCGTCAGGATGCCTGAGCGTCAAGACGTCAGGGCCGAGGCCGCCCGCCAACTGCTCGGCCATGGCGTAGTAGCCCGCCGGCAGGAGGCCGCGATTCAGCGAGCGCATGATGTCGTCGAGCCAGCCCAGGTGGAAGTGGTGGAAGATCCCCGCATCGACGCGAGTCCAGTCATGCATAGGCATGTCGCTTCCCCCTTCAACCTGCCGTGGAGTGCGGACTCGACTCGATTACAGGACCGTTGGGCCTCGCGTTCGACCGCCCGTCCACAAGAATGATCATCGAAATCGGCCAATGCGGTACGGGACCGGATCGATGTGCGGGCTCGTGCCGTTCACCAGCTCCGCCAGCAGCTTCCCCGTCGCCGGGGCCATCGACAGGCCCAGCATGTTGTGGCCAGCGGCGATCAGGACGTTCTCGAACCGCGGGCTCCGGTCGATGATCGGCATGCTGTCATACGTCATCGGCCGCCAGCCGAACCATTCCTCCTCGACCGGATCGCAATAAGGCTCGCGCAAATAAGGCGCGGCGCCCTCGCGGAGCAACCGCAGCCGCTCGGGGCGGATCGACTCATCGTACCCGGCGAACTCCATCGTCGAGCCGAGTCGGTAGCCTGACGCGAACGGCGTGACGGCGACCCGCGTCTCGGGGAAGATGATCGGGATCGACGGACACACCGACGGCCGCGGCATCGTGATGCTATAACCCTTGCCCGGCTGGATCGGGATCTTGCCGCCCAGCTCGTTCTGGAGCCTGGGCGTCCAGGCCCCGGTCGCGATCACGAAGAGGTCGGCCTTTCGCTCGCCGCGCGAGGTCTGGGCCGCCATGGCGCGGCCATTCTGGCCGTCGAGCCGATCGAGCGGACAATCGGGCTCCAGCTCCACGCCTCCCGCCGCCAGGACCGCGTGCCACGACTTCATCAGCCGGTCGGGCCGCAGGTGGGCGTCGTGGTGGTGAAACCAGCCGCCGGCCAGTCCGGGTTTCAGGGCCGGCTCGATCGCCAGCATCTCGTCGGAGCCGAGCCGCTGCGCCGGGGCGTCGAAATACTCGCCCATGATCCGGTCGGTTGCGGCGAAGGATTCGAGCTCCCGGGCATCGCGATAGGCGAAGAGCATCCCGCGCTCCTGGAACTCGCAGTCGAGCCGCTCGTCGCGGATGATCTCGCGGTAGAGCGCCAGCGACGAGTTGAGCAGGGGTTGGATGCCGCGGCCGGCGGCGATCATGTCCTTCTCGTTGCAACGCCGGGCGAAGTGGAGCATCCACGACCAGAGCGCCGGGTCGAACCGCGCCTTCACCTTGAACGGCGAGCTCCGCTGGAACAGGCTCCCGATCGCCTTCGCGACCATCCCCGGCTCGGCCAGCGGCAGGACGTGGCTGGGGCAGACGTAGCCGCAATTCGCGTGCGAGCTGCCGCCGGCTAGCCGGCCGCGGTCGATGATCCGGACCTTCCAGCCCGACCTCAGCAGGTAGTACGCGCAGGCGGTGCCGATGACCCCGCTGCCGACGACGACGGCCGTCCCTTGCGACCCATTTTCCCCTGTCGTCATGGCCGGATCCCCATCGCGAACGGGTCGGCCGGGTCGACGATCAGTGTGGACTCGGCATTGACATGCGCAGTGCCCCGAATGCGGGGTCGCACGCGTCCCTCGACGATCCGCGCCGAGCCCTCGAACAGGCTGCCGATAATGCTCTCCTGCCGCCAGACCTGACCCTCGGCGAGCTTGCCGTCGGCGACGAGGCACGCGAGCTTGGCGCTCGTCCCGGTACCGCAGGGCGAGCGGTCATACGCCCGGCCGGGGCAGAGGACGTAGTTCTTGCTGTCGGCGTCCGGGCGAGTCGGCGGGCCGAACAGCTCGATGTGGTCGATCTCGCCGCCGTCGGCGCCCGTGATGCCCGCGGCGTTCAGGGCCTGGCGAATCCGCCAGGTCACGTCGCCCAGCCGCTCGACGTTCGCGGCCTCAATCGTCTCGTCGTGGTCGTGGACGAGGAAGAACCAGTTGCCGCCCCAGGCGATGTCGCCGCGATACCGTCGCAGGCCGGGGACGTCGACCTCGACCCCCTGCGCCAGCCGATAGCTTTCGACGTTGTCGATCGCCACCGTGTTCGGGCCTTCCACGGTGACGGAGACCGTTCCCACTGGTGTTTCCAGCCGGTGCGTGCCGAGGCCAATCCGCCCCAGGTAATGGAGCGCCACCGCCACGCCGATCGTGCCGTGCCCGCACATTCCCAGGTAGCCGACGTTATTGAAGAAGATGACGCCGGCCGCGGCTGACGGGTCGACGGGCTCGAGCACGATCGCGCCGACCATCACGTCAGACCCGCGCGGCTCGTTCACCACGGCCGAGCGGAACGCGTCATGCCGCTCGCGGAAGACGGCGAGCCGCTCGGCGATGCTGCCGGAGCCCAACTCGGGCCCGCCCGCGATCACGACGCGGGTCGGCTCGCCGCCGGTGTGCGTGTCGATCACCTGGATTCGCTGCACTGGGTCGACCTCGGACTCGTTCTGGGTGAAGGCACAGGGTCGCCGGGCCGGTTTTTTAGCGCGCGGCCGGGATCGCGGGACGGGTGGCGATGGCGCGCCGGACGATCCCCAGGACGTGCTCACGCTCCTGGCCCTCGATCGTCAGGCGGGGTGCCCGGACCATCTCGGAACCCATCCCGCATTCCTGCTGGGCGAGCTTGATGTACTGGACCAGCTTGATGTGGGTGTCGAGGTGCAGCAGCGGCGTGTACCAGCGATAGACGGCGCGCGCCTCGTCCCAGCGGCCGGCGCGAGCGAGGTCCCACAGCAGCCGGTTCTCGGCCGGGAAGGCGTTGACCAGCCCCGAGACCCAGCCGGTGGCACCCAGCATCAGGCTCTCGAGCACCAGGTCGTCCACGCCGCAAAACAGCAGGTAGCGGTCGCCGCAGGCGTTGACCAGGTCGGTGATGCGCCGGACGTTCTCGGACGATTCCTTAATCGCCACCAGCTTCGGCTCGTCGGCAAGTTCAACGAACATCGCGGGC
>JAKAUH010000673.1 GCA_021818605.1 Planctomycetota bacterium | reverse complement strand
CGCTCGATGATGGTTCCGGGGCCAAGCTTCGTCTGTGGGGCGAATTCCCCCTCTATTACGTCACCAACGGCTGCTGCGGCTGCGGCGCCATCGACGGGCCACGCGATGGCCCGGGGCGATTGGTTGTGGTCCGGTTCGTCGAGGACCTGCTCGCAGTGTTCCCGGTGGATTCGGTCGAGTTGCTCTGGTGGCGGGGCGACGACAGCGACCGGCCCGGCGACCTGCCGCGTCGACCGATTGATTGGCCGGCGTTTGTGGATCTCAACGATCGGGGTGAACTGGAAAGCCGCGTCCTGTACCTGATCCAGGGGAAGCCGGAACGGAAACGGCGGACCCGACGATCCGATCGGGCGGATCGGGTTGCGGCGGGATGGTAAGAAACGACGCGGCGCTCCTGCTCGGTCGCGGAATCGCGGGCGGACTGCTTCGGAGGGCCTCTCATGCCGTTTTGGTCTGTCCTGCACGCGCCGGTGCTCTGTCCGTCGTGCGGGCGCGAGATCAGCTATCGCGCCGGGGAGACCACGTTTTTCTGGGGCCGGTCGAGCAGGCATTACTGGGGCCTGGACGACGACATCGAGTGGCTGCGCGATCAACAGGGCGTGATCGTTCCACCGTACACCCTTTATCGAAGGCGAGGCTGGTTTGGTCTGCGTGACCCTGAATGCAACCTGGGTTCGCCGGAGTATCCCGATCTCCTCGCGTTCGACCCAGAGATCGACTGCCAGCCGCCGGAGACTCGAATCTGCCCGGGGTGTCAGTCGCGCTACGATCACATCGCGGTGGAGATCCGCGGCGGCCGGGTGGCTGGCATGAAGGTCTTCGCCGAGGGTGAGATCGCCCGGACGATCGGCTCGTTCGACCCGTTCCCCGAGACCATGCTCATCCGGCCGGATGCGAGCGACGAACCACTTCCCATCTGGGGTGACCAGGTTCTTGGCGAGTACCGCCCCTGAACGATACGTCGAGCCGCCGGTGCTGGCGGCGCGCTGGGAGCCAGGCGGTCATTGTTTCAGCCGCTGGAGCATCACCTCGACCCGGCGCGCGGTTCCATCCCTGACATAGTCGAGCACGACTGATTCGCCGACCTGGTGCCGGCGGACAAGCCCGGCGACGGAGGCGATGTCGCGGACGGCGGTGCCGTCGACAGCCGTGATCACGTCGCCCGTTCGCAGGCCCGCGGTCTCCGCCGGGCTGCCGGGGAGAACCCGGGTGGCCACGCAGCCCGACGGACTCGCGTCGCCCGTCAGGCCCATCCGGGGCGCATTGGCCTCGGCCGCGACCGCTAGGGCCAGCAAGGACAGACCCACCGTGTTCACCGAGGCGTGGACCAGGATCGGGGTCAGCAGCGTCCTGCGCCACTCGTAGAGGAGAACCAGCACCAGCGCACAGGTCCCGATCGCCAGCGAGACGGCCAGGCCGGACCTATGGGCGAACCCGAACACGACGGCCTGGATCGTCGCGGCAAGGATCGGGTGGAACCACTTTCGCAGCGTGTTGTAGAACATGCCGCGATAGAACAGCTCCTCCGCCATCGGAGCCACGGTGATCCCAATCACCAGGAAAGCGATCCATTCCAACTGGCTGAAGGTCGTGGACGCTGCGTCCCAGGGGCCGGCCGGCATCGTCGTGCTGCCGGAGAGGCGAGTGACGAGCCAGACCATCGCCGGCATGACCCCGAACGCCACCGGGAAGATCAGCAGCGCGCGAAGAGCTTCACGACGAATCGCCCGGGTGGAAGGCAATCGCACGACATCGGGCCTCCGCCGCCACGCGATCCAGAGGGGATAGGCCAGCATCCAGACCTGCGACAGCAGCAGGAGCGGGAGATACCCCGCACGGATCGCGACGGCGACGGGCGATTTCCGGTCGATGAATACCCCGGCGATGGAGAGAAGCACGGTCGGTGCGAATCCGACCAGCGGGTCGGTTCACCGCCACGGAACGTCGCGAAAGCCCGGCCGTGAGCCGCTGTCGGCCTCGCCGGGCCCGTCGATCGGTTCGGACGGGATTGTCGAGGAATCGCCCGCTGCCACGGGGCTTGCCATCGTTGGTCTCTCATACAACTCGGATTTCAGTGGGACGCTCTGGTTCCCGTTCCGGCCGGCAACGGGTGATCTGGACCGCGCGGGCCCGTTCCCTTCAAGACAAGAATCCACTGCATCAAGGTCTGGGCAGCGAGCCGGGCGCTCTCGAAAACGCCCGGGTTCTGCGCTTCGACCGACGCGACCAGGGTTGGAAGCGCCTCCAAGTCGTCGCGCTGTTCAGACGACTCTCGGTCGAGGATGACGAGGTTCGGCGCGTGCGGGCCGTCGATCTCGGCGTCCCACAGGGAGAAGCAGCCGACCGGCTCCGGATCCGGCTTTTCGGACCCGGCGGCGCCAGCGATGGTCGTGTCGGTGCCGGGGCGCTCCGCGCGGTCCTTTCGCGCGGTCGCCCTCGTGCGGGACTCGACCTTGTGAACGACGAATTCAGGCGTCTCTTCCCGGTGCATGGTCCACCTCGCTCATGTCGACGGACCTTCGACGGATCGGCCAGCAACCGGTCGAGGCCGGCGAGAGGAGAGAGTGCGGCGTCGACCGGTCGATGTGAATCCCACGCCCTCATCATGTCGCAGGCAAGAGCCGGTGGCAACGGACTGGCCGTGGGATCTCCGGGAATGGGATGGGCCGGAATGAGAACCTGTCTTCCCGACGAACGAACGACGAACGCGGGACTCGCGTCGATTGGCCTTAACGTTCTCCGCAGATTCGATTATACCGGTCGCCGACGGACCGCCTCCCGCAACGGTAAGGAGCCTGTATGCGAGGGCCGACAAGTGGGGCGACGCGCGCCCTGGCCATCGCGGCGATGCTGGCCGTGGCGGGCGGATGCGGGATGCGGGTCTGGGAGATCCGGCCCGGGCCGGCCGCCCGGGCCGCGCGGAGCCTCGCGGGCCAGGTGCCGCTCGATCGAGGTGATGAGCCGCCGATGGCGGCCGGCGCGATCGTGCCACCCCCGCACCCGGGCCTGCAGGTCCTGCGGGCGGCGCAGCTCGTCGACGACGCGGCTCATCTTGAGGGCTTCTCGCGACAGCGTGCCCTGTACGAGTACCGCGATTGCATGATCCTCGCGCTCGACGAGGTGCGCGCGGCGGGCGATTCACCCGACGGCCGCGCGGCGAGAGGGCTTTACAACCGGGCGCTCGACCGGTTCCTCCGGCTCGGCGGCCGGCCCCGGCTGCGGCTCGATGATGAGTGGCTCGCGAGTATAGCCGAGCGCGGCCCGCCTGTCGCGTTCACGACCGGGCCGGGCCTGTGGAATCCCGGGCGGTTCGACGAGATCCGATACGCCGGGGATTATCTCGTTCGCGGCGTGGACCGATTTCACGGCGCCGCGGGACTGGGCGTGCCCGTCATGGCGATCCGGACGGCGACTCGCGAGCAGCTCGAGAATCGCCAGGGCGCCGATCGATTCTTGCCATCCTGGGAGGTCTATCCCGCCACGGCGGTCCTGCGGTTCGTCAATGGAGATGCGGCGGGCTCGCCGGCCGTCCTCGAGCTGCACGACACGGTCGAGGTCGAGCGTGTCGACATTGGCGGTCGAGTCGTCCCGCTGGCAACCGACCTGACGACGCCGACGGCCTATCACTTCGCCCGAGGGCGGCTCGGCCGATCGGAGAGAATCTCGCTGGTGCGGCCACAGAAGGTCCCGGTCGAGGCAGGATTGCACATGCTGCACCCGTACCAGCCGGGCAAGATCCCGATCGTGATGACGCACGGCATGGGCTCGGGCGCGCGGGCGTGGGGCAAGGTCGTCAACGAGCTGCGCGGAGATCCGGAGCTGCGACGCCATTACCAGTTCTGGATCTATGAATACAATACCGTCTATCCCTTTGTGCTGTCGGCGGCCCAGCTCCGTGGGTCGCTGTCGGCGGCGCGAGAGGCCGTCGACCCGGGGCACGCGGATCCCGCCTATGACCAGATGGTGCTGATCGGCCACAGCATGGGCGGGTTGATGTCGCGGCTGGCGATCACCGAGAGCGGCGATGCGCTCTGGCGGCTCAACAGCGATCGGCCGATCGAGAGCCTGGAGGCACCGGCCGAGGACAAGGCGCTGATCAAGCGGGTCTGCTTCTTCCGGCCGCTGCCATTTGTGAGGCGGGTGGTTTTCATCGCGACGCCGCATCGCGGCACCAAGCTGGCCAGCAACCCGATCGGCCGGATCGGCGACTCGTTCATCTGGCTCCCCACGCCGCTCGAGCGGTCGCATGCCGAGCTGGTCGCCCACAACGATCCGAGCCTCTTCACGCCTCTGTTCCTCGCCGGGGTGCCGTCGAACCTCGACGCGCTCGGGCTGAACAACCCATATCTGACAGCGATCGACCATCTGCCGCCGGCGCCATGGGTCACGGCGCACACGATCGTCGGCAAGGTCGGCTCCGGTCCGCTGGAATCGAGCAGCGACGGCGTCGTGCCATATTCGAGCTCCCACATCGACTGGGCGGTGTCCGAGCATGTGGTCCCGGCGACCCACTTCTGCCTGGACCACGAGCGGACCATCGAGGAACTGCGGCGGATCCTGCGGGAGCACCTGCGATCGCTGGGTATCGGTGCGGAAGCTGGTCCCCGCTGAGACTCGATCGCCGAAGGCTGCCGGAACATAACGTATCGATAGGGTGGGCATCGCCCAACGAGGGAAGGCTTCGCTCGGCGGGTGAAACCCACCGAGTTCAAAGCATCGAAACTGGTGGGTTTCACCCACCCTGCACAGCCCCAGCGCCTGCCATCGGGATAAGCCCTCACCGCTCTTCCGAGTCGACCGTCCAGACGTGCAGGAGGTGCGACTCCATGTACTTCCAGCGTGCGTCGCCGGAATCCGCGAGGACGCGGGCGATCCGGAGTCGGGCGTTGTCGCGCGGCAGCAATTTGTCGCCTGCGCCCGGTTCGGGGAGTTGATCGAGCAGCTCGACGGCCCGATCGGCGTCGACAAAGGCCGCCGAGTCAAACAGGGAATCGATGTAGAAGCCGTGATCGTGGTCGGTGGCGTCGCGGATCTGGCCGAGCAGGTCGCCGGTGCAGGCGTCGAGCACCGCGCGGGCGGCCAGGTGATCGTAGCGCGCGACCGCCGCGGCGACCTGGGCGTCGGAGAGCGCCGCGACGGCGTCGCGCTCGTCCGGGCCCCGGAGCGGCTGGCGGAGGGCCAGGGTCCGGCCGATCAGCTCGGGGAGGAGCCGGGCGTCGACCGCCTCGGCGATCGGCAGCAGGCCCGCGGCCGCCGTGCTCGCCGCGCCGAGGCCGTTCCACGAATCCTCGCCCTCCTCGACGGCTCGCTCGAGCACGCCGAACGCCTCGCGCAGGAGGCTGGTCGCGGCGGCCTGCTCGGCCTTTCTCGCCAGGGCCATCACGCCGAGCGCTCGCGCATGGGCGCGGTAGTCCTTCATCCGGGCGGCGATCGCAATGGCGCGCGCCGGATCGACTCTCGCCATCCGGTAGCACACGCGCTGGGCGTAGTCGTCCCGGAAAAATGGCCATTGATCGCGCAGCATCCGCAGTACCCGTTCGGCCTCGGCCGGCTTGCGGCCCGCCAGCTCGTGGGCGATGTGGCCGAGCGCCATGTCGTGATTGCGGTCGGCCTCCATGCCGCCGAGCAGCCCGAGCGCACCTTCCAGGTCGATCGAGGCCAGCTCCTCGGCGACGGTCTGGCGCGCGAAGGCGGGCCAGCCAGTCACGGGGAGATCCTTCGCCACCGCCTGACCCTCGCGCAGGACGCTCGCCGCCCGCTCGGTCTCGCCCAGGTCGAACAGCGCCTCGCCGATGTTGGCGAACTTGAGCGCACGGTTGGCCGCGTCGGGGACCGCGCGCGCGTCGTCGAGGGCCCGTGCCAGCAGGTCGAGCTTGCGGATGCGCTCGGACGCCGGGAGGACAGCGGCCAGCGATACCCTCGCCCAGGCCCGCGTATCGGGATTCGCGATCGACTCCACCAGCCGGGTCGCTTCATCGGGTGCGGATCCGGCACGCTCGATGGCCAGCTCGCGGCGATTGAAGTCTCGAGCCCGGGCGTCCGGATCCGCGTCAATCATCGACATGGCCCGGTTGGGGTCGATCCGCATGAGGATCATCAGCATGGCACGGCGCTCGTTGGGTCCGCCCTTCGCCAGGAGCCGCTCGGTGTCGGCATCGAGCAGGCGATGGACCAGGTTCAGCTCCGCCGGGCGTGGAAGCGCTGGAGGCCGGTATCGTAGCGGCGCGGGGCCGGGCTCGTCGTCGCGGGCGATCGTGATCTTCACATCCGTTCCGGATGGACCGGCCAGGTGCCACGACGGACGGTAGCCGGCACGATCGGTGAACAGGAAGAATCGGCCCTCAATAACGCCAGGCACGGTGAACCGGCCGTCGTCGTCGGTCTGCTTGCGAGTCGGCATCGGGCCATCGCCCGACTGCCGCACGATAACGCCCGCCACGCCGCGGCCTGTGTGGTCGAGCACCCGGCCCGAGACCGCGCGCACCCGGCGCAGTGTCAGGTCGGACAGCGTCGGGACGGTGTCCGATCCGAGTGAGAGCCAGGGCGAGGTGTCCGACATGAAGCCGTCGGCCTTCGCCTCGGCGCGGTAGGAGTAACCGCGGCGAAGCTGCCGCGGTGTCCGGAATTCTCCCCGGGAATCGGTCTGGATCACGGTCACGCCGTCGAATGACACCGGGCCCGGATCGGCAAGGCCATCGCGATCCGGCCGGCGGGATCGGATTCTTACCGCGACATCGGGAACCGGCTGGCCGGCCGAGTCGACGACTCGACCCGACAGAGCCACGATGTTGGCTCCGCTGATGCGAAGAGTCACCGGCTCGTTTCGGCCGGGGATCGCCGTGACCGGACGATCGGTGCGTGCGCCCCGGGAGTGTGCCTCGATGGTCACCGTCTGACCGGGGTGGATTCCCTCAAGGATGAAGACGCCTCGGGTGTCGGTCTTCGCCGAGGCGGTGTGGTTTTGCCCGATGCCCATGCCTCTCTGCCCGTCGACCGGCGCGATGACGAGCCAACGCCCTTCGACCGATGCACCGACGACCGGCTCGCCATCCGCGCCGACTACCGTCCCTGAGAGGGTGAGGCCGCGCTGAATTTCGATCGGCGGGAGGGTCTGATCGGCGTCAACTCGGATCGTCACCTTCTCAGGAAAGACCGCCCTGGGCGACAGATACCCCCGGGGTGGGATGACGAACCGCGAGCCCTCGCCGGGAAGCGCCAGCGCCTCGTAACGGCCGTTCGCATCCGTCTTCACCTGCGGCAGGCCGGTCTGGCCAGGTCCGAAATATCGCAAACCCACCCCGGCGAGCGGTTGGTGCGTATCGCGGTCGCGGACCTCGCCCCGCACGCGCACGGCCTTCGTGAGTCCGATCTGGATATGTGCCTGCTTGCCAGGCTCAACGCTCGCCGAAACCATGCCGGGGGCGTAATACTCCGACGGACCCGGCGCCTCGGTCGAAATCGACAGCTCGCCCGCCGCAATGGTCGGAACCTCGAAGCGGCCGAGATCGTCGGTGACGGCGATCGCCTGGGCGTAGACCTCAGGGCCCTTACCAATCCGCCTCGAATGGACGCGAACCGTCAGCCGTCGAACGGCGGCGGGATCGTCGGCGGTGTACTTGCCCTGCACCCGTGCGACCGGGCGGAGCTGGATCGTCGGCTCGCCTTGCACACCCCAGCGGAACATCGCCACCTGCTGGCCGAATTGCCGACTCTCGACGCGGACGCCCTCGATCTGGTCCGGGGGGAATGCGGCGAGTGTGGCGCGACCGTCGGCTTCGGTCACGGACGAGCTCTGGCCGATCAACTCATCCGGAACGCTGGTCCGAGCGCTGTGGATGTAGCGAACGCCCACCACGGCTGCGGGCAGCGGCTTGCCATCAGGGTCGAGGATGCGAACGCGAATGGGTGTCGGACCGCGCAGGGTTAGCCGCTGCGGCCGGTCCTCGAGGCGGGATTCGTCTTTTCGATCGCGGACGGTCCATGCCACGGTCGCGCCGGGTCGATAGGCCCAGAGCGCGGGGCGTATCATGACCGAGAGGGCCTCACGCGAGGGAGCCGGCAGACGAAAGGCGCCGTCCTTGCCGGTGGTCGTCCGCCTCAGAACCGCGAGGGTGCCGCTCTCGGGTCGAGAGACGGCGACCAGCCACACTCTGGCGGCAGCCACAGGCTTACCGTCCGCGTTAACCACCATGCCCGAGATCGTCCGCCCGGATTGGTCGGTCTTCGCGGCGGCCGGTGCCCTGCCCGGCTGCGGATCCTGGCGCGCCCGGACGCTCGGCAGCGCGACGATCGCCACGAGCACCAGCATCGCGGTCGCTTTCCGCGAGAGCCGGCCGTGCAGGCGGCGCCTGACGTCGAGAAGCCGAACCAGCCGGCGGCGGATCGAAGCCTCGGAGCGGAACAGGCCCATCGCCGAAGCCGGCACCGCGGCATGACCATGCGCACGAGCCACCACGGCGAGCAGGCCGGCGCCGCAGTCGCGGCGGGCGACGGATCCCAGCGCCAGCGCCGCGTCGTCGCAGGCATACTCGCGATGGACGTCGACCAGGCGATTCGCCAGCCAGGCAACGGGGTGGAAGAAGTACACGGACTGGACGAGGCGCTGAAGTGTCGCGACCCACACATCGCCCCGGCGCACGTGCAACAGCTCATGGAGAAAGATCCACGAGAGCTGCGCCGGCGAGAGCTCGGCCATTAGCCCCGGCGGTACCAGCAGCCGGGGCCGGAACCAGCCCCAGACCGCCGGCGCGGCGACCGCCGAGGTTTCAAACACCGCGACAGGGCGCTTCAGGCCCACGAGCCGGTGTAGCCGCTCCAGGTCGACTTGCAGCGCCTCGTCCGCGATCGGAGTCGCCCCGCGCAGCCGACGGTGCATCTGGAAGTTGGTCAACACCAGGCGCACAAGCAGGCCAGCCACGACAGCCGCCCACGCGAGCATCAGCACGGCGGCCGGGAACAGGGCGAATCTCCTGGCCCCGGGACTCGTCGCACGATCCATCTGGTCAGGCGATGCCGCAACGGTTGAGGTTGCGCTCTCGGCGACGCGGTCCGACGTCGCAAGATCCGCGGCCTTCACCGTGGCGGCCCGCGATCGGGCCGGCTCGGAGGGCTTTGGGATGGCGGAACTCCGTCGCGACTTCGGCCCCGAGGCGAGGTCCGCCGGTGGAGGCGCTGTCGCGAAGGGGTCGGAAAACGGATCGGCCGCCGCCGCCACGTCCGCTGGCCCATCGCTCGTCCAGCCCGTCAGGTCCTCGGCCGTCTGCCGGGTCGAGAACCGAGCCAGCCATGCCGGTCCGTCGATCGGTACTGACAGCGCGAGCTTGAGCAGGACGAGCAGGAAGAGCCCGTACGAGAACTGCGCCGACACCCGCCGGCGCAGGACGAACCATGGCACGCCGATGACGACGATCAAGATGGTCGACTCGACAACGCCGCGGATCAGCCAGGCCGACCAGGACACAGCCCAGGCGTTGAACAGCCCGGTGGTGATCATCGCCGTTCCTCCTCGTCATCGGGTGTGAGCTTGTCGAGTAGAACACGGAGGTTCTCCAGCTCCTCGCCGGAGAGCTTGCTCCGCTTGACCAGGTATGAGATCAATGGTCCGGAAGTCCCCTCGAGCGCGTTGGCGAGCAGACCATCCGCCGCCGCGTAGAGCGACCGCAGCGCCGACCGCGCCGGGCGATACAGGAAGCTGTTGCCGATGCGCGTCGTGTTCAGATAACCCTTGTCCACCAGCCGGCGCAGCACGGTCTTGGCCGTCGTCGGCGCCCAGCCATGCGCGCGCCCGGCCTCCTCATACACATCACGCGCAGCGCAGCCCCCGGGACTCTTCCACACAATCCGCATCACCTTCCACTCGGCCGCCGTGAGCGGCTCAGACGCCTCGCGCGCCATCGGAATCATTCCCCTCACGCTGACTGTCGCATTCGCCAAACGACTAGGACGATAGTCGATCGGATGGGCCGTGTCAACGAGTGGCCGGCGTTCCCCGCGCCAGATCTCCGCGGTGCTCGCCTTGCGTCGCCTCACCCGTCGTGGTATATACGCAGACGGATATCCGGTCCCGGGTGAACAGATCATGGCCAAGAAACGGCGGTCGAATCCCCTGGCGCTGGCGGTGCTGGTGCTGCTGTTCGAGCGGCCGATGCATCCGTATGAGATGGCGCGAACGCTGAAGGAGCGGCACAAGGCGGACAGCATCAAGATCCGGTTCGGCTCTCTTTATACGGTGATCGATGCGCTGGTGGAGGCGGGCCTGATTGCGCCTCTCGAGACGGTGCGCGAGGGGCGTCGGCCGGAGCGGACCATTTACGAGCTGAGGCCGGCCGGGAAGCTCGAGATGCAGGACTGGCTGCGGTCGCTGATCGGTGAACCC
>JAKAUH010000809.1 GCA_021818605.1 Planctomycetota bacterium | reverse complement strand
ACTGTGCGACTTCGCCACGGACTGGTACTACCACTCCGGCGAACGCCTGGCCCGCCATCGCCGCTGGGCCGCGGCCGGCGACGCCTTCCGCCGCGCGACAACCAGGGGGCGACGGGCGTTCGACGAGGTAGGCCTCGGCTCGCTCTACACCCACGGTTTGCAGGTGCAGGCCGAGATCCTGCTGGTCATGGGCGACCGGCCCGGCTACGAGGCGCTCTGCGGCTCGGTGCTCAACCACGAGGCCGCCGCGCCCGGCGATTTCCGCTCGGGAACCGATGCCGAGCGGATCGCCAAGACCTGTGCGCTGGCACCCCTGGCCGGCCGCCGCGACGCCGCGCGCATCCAGCACCTGGCCCGTGAGGCGATCCGCCGCGACGGGGGCCAGGACAACGACCTGTTCACACTGGCGCTCGTCGACTTCCGCGCGGGCCGGCACGAGGACGCCCGCCGGCAACTGGACCAGCGCCTGAATCAGCGCCGGGGCCCGGTCAGCCAGGTGATCGACCGGCTGGTCGCGGCCCTGAACCTCGCGGCTCTGGGAAAGCACGGCGAGGCGCGCGCGATGCTGGCGACGGCCCTTCGCCTCCTGGCCGAGACGACTCCGCCCCCTGGTGCTGACGACCTCGGCGACAACTGGTGGGCCTCCATGCTCAACGCCATCCTCGCCCGCGAGGCCGAGTCCGTCATCCGGCTCGACCCGGTTTTCCCCGCCGATCCCTTCGCCCGCCCGGCCGCCGCTCTGCCCGGCCGTTGATCGCTCCGGCCGTCCGTCCGCTCGGGACCCTCCAGCAAAAAATCTCGCGCCGGGTGTCCTCGCGCGGCCGGCTCTTGCGGAATCAGTCAAAGCCAGCGTAGGACCGCTCGGACGGCTGAACGGCGGATTCCATCCCTCCACAAGGCGAGGTGTACCATGACTGACGATCACAGACGAGATCATCGGGCCGGCGAACCCACGCGGTACGGGATGAACGCGGCGGACCGGCATCGGGACCGACGGCCGCGCCACCGAGACCTCCGACGGCTGCGGCCGGACCCGGTGGCGCTCGAGGACCGCCGGCTACTCTCCACGCTCACCGGGACCGGCCCGGGCGATTCCAGCAGCCTGGCCCCGGAGTCGCAAAACTCGAAGAGCTTCCCCGCCGAGATCGGCGCGTTGTTGGGCCAGGGCTCCTCCGCGGACGGCACGAAGGGCTCGAAGCTCGACGCGCTGGTCGGCCGGACGATCTCCGCGTCTCCGACCGGGGCGTCGCCGAAGTCGGACATCCTCTCGAAGTCGCCCTTCGAGCCGCTGAAGTCGAGCGTCGGATCACCCCTGCCGGAGTCCTCGTCCGCTTCGACCAAAACGTGGTCCTTCGGGGGCATCCCGTCCGGGCCGGGCGGCAAGTCGTCGACGTCGAGCCTGACATCGTTCGATTCGAACACCCAGTCGAAGGGCGACGGCACCGCGAACCCGCAGACCCTCGGCAAGGAACACCAGAAACCGTCCACGGCGGCCGGCGACCTGGGCTTCCAGTTGACCTCCAGGCCGACGAACCCGAACAGCCAGGAGGGCGTGGTGGTCAAGAAGCCGCTGCCGGCCCGAGCGAATACGCTACCCGTGACGCAGGAGACGAAGCCGGTCCCGAACTCGCCGCCGCCGTCGAATCGGTTCGGGTCGCTGCCCGTGACGCAGGAGACGAGGCCGAGCGTGCCGCAGAAGGTCCTCACCAGTGGCAGCTCGGCCGGCTGGAACCTCATCACCGACGTCTTCGGGTCGAAGATCGCCGGCAAGAAGGACCAGCCGGTGTCGAACGTCGCCAGATGACGGAGCAGCCGGCGATCGGTTGTTTGCCCGGATGTCTGGTTCCCGCGGGATGGACGAGTCGCACTGGATTTTCGGGCGACGGACCGGCGGGCGAAACCGGTCCGGCTGCTCAGGGAGCGTCGAAGAATCCCCGCGCGGCGTGTGACACCGTTCGAAGATGCCCGCGCAAGGCAGTGGGCGCCTTCGAAGGCAGTGGGCGCCTTCGAGGTTTCGGCGTGTGACACCGTTCGAAGATGCCCGCGCAAGGCGGTGGGCGCCTTCGAAGGCAGTGGGCGCCTTCGAGGTTTCGGCGTGAACGCGGGGCATGCGACGGCGACAGGCAGGTCGGGGGAAGGTCCTATCGATCCCCTGTGCCCCCTGGGATTCCTTCGCCTGCTTGCCGATCGGGCGCCGCGCCGGCTATCCTTTCGGCCGGCGCCGTTCGCGGCGGGCGGGTTGGGTGCGGCAGCGAGCGGGTGCGGGGGAGCGATTCGATCATGAACTCGTCGTGTCGAACGAGGCGAGGCGGCCGGGCAGGGCGGCGCGCCGTCGGGCTGGCGGCTCTCGCGCTGCTGGTCCTGGCAGGGGCCGCTCCCGCGCTCGCACAGGAAGAGATCCGGTTCAACACGAATTTCGAGGGGGGATCGCTGGGGCGGATCGAGCGGACGGGCGAGAACTCATTCCGCTGCCACGTCCGCGGCCAGCAGGACCAGGCCGGGCGCAACCGACAGGCGAGCTGGTACTTCTTCCGCATCGACGGGGCGCGCGGGCGCGAGCTCACGCTGATCCTGACCGACTTCGTCGGCGAGTACAACGGACGCCTCGGCGCCTGCCCGATGGGGCCCGAGATCCGCCCCGTGATCAGCGACGACGGCGACCGCTGGACACCGATCGCCGATACGCACTGGGACGATCGCGCGAAGGAGGCGACGCTCCGCATCCGGCCCGCGCGGGACACCGTCTGGATCGCCCATCAGCCGCCCTATACACCGACTCGCCTCGCCCGCCTGCTCGATGAAGTCAACCGCTACGATCACGCCAGGGTCGAGGTGATCGGCAAGTCCGCGCGGGGTCGCGACCTGCACCTGGTGACGGTCACCGACCCCGCCCTCGACGACCGAGGCAAGGCCGTGGTGTGGCTCCAGGCGCGGCAACACGCCTGGGAATCGGGGACTTCATTCGTGATGGAGGGCGCGCTGCGGTTCATCACGTCTGACGACCCGTCGGCCCGCGCCTTGCGCCGACGCCTCGTGTTTTTGTTCACCCCGATGGTCGACCCGGATGGCTGCGCATCGGGCCAGGTGCGGTTCAACGCCAATGGCTACGACGTCAACCGCCACTGGGACGAGGTCGACCTGACGAGCAAGGCGTACCTGGCGCAGATGCCCGAGATCTGGTACGTCAAGAAGGCGATCGTGGATCGCGTCGCCTCGGGCCGGCCGATCGATCTTCTGGTCAACCTGCACAACACCGAGACCGGCGAGTATCTGTCGACCATGGCCGGCGATGCTGGCTCGCGCGCGATCGTCGGCCGGCTGAGCGACCGCCTGACCCATGAGACGTCTTTCTCGCCGAGTCACGGCCCGGTGTTCGCGGCGGCGCGGGACAGCTCGGCGAACGTGCTGCATGCCGAGAACGGCGTGCTCGTCGTGCTGATGGAACAGCGCATCGCCCGCGACCTGAAGACCGGCCGCGAGCCGACGGTTGAAGGCCGGCTGCGCTTCGGCTCGCAGCTCATCGCGATCATGGCCGACGCGGTGCGGCCCTGACCGGCCCTGAGATAATGGGGGCTGGCCCGACGAAATGGGTACTGGCTCCGAGGCTTCGAGGCGACTGTCCCCATTTCGTCAGGCGGGGCGTCGGGCGGCCTCGGCATGGCGATACACGAGCCGGGTGATGTCGGCGACCAGGCGATGGGCCCGCTTATCGTCTTTGATCCCGCGGGTGAGGACGACCAGCACGAACGGCTTGCCGCGCGGGGGCTCGACGATCGCCGCGTCATGATAGACGCCGGGGAACCAGCCGGTCTTGTGCGCGACCACGACGCTCGAGGGCACGCCGGCCGGGATGCCCTCGGCGAACTTCTGGGCGCGGAGGATCGTGAGCATCTCGTCGGACGCCCCGCGCGAGACGACCTCGCGCCCGGCCAGTCGCGCAAGGATGATCATCAAGGCACGGGCCGTCGTCGTGTTGTTCAGCCCGCGGGCGTAGGCCTTCCCATCCTCGACGCCTCGCAGGACGTGGATATCCTTTGTCCCCAGGCGTTCCATCAGCTCGCAGGTCTTTGCAGCCGTGACGCGTTCGATGAGCATGTTGGTGGTGACGTTGCTGCTCTCGGTGATCATCAACCGGGCCAGCTCGCGGATTGTCAATTGCTCGCCCACTCGCCGGTAGAGCGAGGTCTCCGAGTCGTCCTCGACCTTGAGGGAGTAGGCGCTGCCGTCGACGATGCTGGCGAACTCGATCTTCACCGCCATCCGATCATCGAGCGAGAGCTTGCCGGCCTCGGCCTGGCGGTAGAGCTCCATCAGCACGGGGACCTTCATCGTGCTGGCCGCGTGGAACGTGGCGTCACCGTGCACCAGAAGCTCTTCACCCGTTGCCAGATCGCGATAGGCCACGCCGACGTCCGCCGCGCCCGAATCGCGGATGAGTGCCTCGATCGACCGGCGCAGGTCGTCATCACCGGGGCGTGCCTGTGCCTTGCACGATGCCAGGCCGACGGCCGCGGGTAAGACGCCCAGCAGGGCACGGCGGGAGAGTGTTGACTCGGTCTTCATGATGAGATGCCGCTGGCTGGTGGATATTCGGATGAACTCTCGCGACGAGGGTCGATCGTACCAGAACCGTGAGACATCGAAAGCCGAAGCCGCAGCCGGTGCGGGTTGTCGATCGCGGAGGCGCCCTGTTACAACGCTGGAGTCGGGCAACGAACTCCGACTGAAGGAAACCCTTCATGCGTCTCCCCAGGCCGAACGCCGCGGCATTTTGGACGGCTGCGGTCCTCGACGTTGTCCTGCTCGTGGCGCTGGCCGCCGTCTGGCCCGGCCGGACGAGCCCGAGTGATGCTCACGGATTGCCGGCCGCGCCACCGCCGCCCGAGAAGAAGGCCCAGCACCGGGTGCCCGCTCGGGTCGCGCGCCGGGCCTTCGAGCTCTGGTTCCGCGTCGTGGATGTCGACGGAGGAAAGCCGATCGGTCTCGCCCGGGTTGTGATCGACAACGGAATCCTTGCCGCCGAACTGGGGCCCGACTCGGACGCGGTCACGTGGCCCGACGGCCTGGCGATCGTTTGGCACTGGCTCTTCGCCTGGGAGGAGCGAGACGGCGACCGCTGAGCCTCGCGCCCGGTCCTTCAGGGGCCGTGGGTCCACGTATCGGCCGACGGCTATGAGTCTCGCTCCGTGCCGCTGGAAGATCTGCTGGGCAAGGATGCGAAACCGCCCGGTCCCGGGCACGAACTGGTCGTCGCCCTGCGGCGCGGACATACGCCGGGCTCGAGCCTGTCCGACGTGGCGGGCCGGTATTCTTGCGGCGATGGATTTGTCTCCCAGAGCCTTGAGGTCGATCCAGCCGGCCGGTATGACTTCGAGTGGCATGACGACACCGGCTCAAACGAGCCGCACGGCGAGGATCGCACCGAGAGCCGCGGCCGGTGCTCGATGGTCGACGGCACGCTACGGCTTGCACCCGAAGGGCCGTTCTCATCCGACCTGCGAGCGCTGATCGGGAACGACTTCGTCCCGATCATTTGGGACTCATATCGATACCTGATCCCGCGAAAAGACATCGTGGGCTTTTGCAGCAGCGTCAACCGGGGGGACTCGCCTCGCCTCGCCTCATGCGGAGATACGTGAAGCGTCGCTCCGGGGGCTCCCGCGACAGGCGCCCGGATGGTCTGCCGGAGGTGTCGGCCGAGTGGTCGAGATACCTGCTCTCAAGGCCCGTGACGGCAAGATCATCGAGGTTCTTTCCGATGAGGTGGCCGTGCTCAGCGGCGGCGCGAAGGACGGGTTGAGGTCGGGCATGCTGCTCGTCCGCGAGAGCGACAGGACCTCCGGCCCGATCACGGTGCTTTTCACCGAGCCCGACCGCTGTGTGATCGCGATGCATCGGCCCGGGCGAGAGGCGTTTCCAGTGTCGTCCGGAAGTGCGGCCTCCCCGGGCATTTCGGAACCGAAGCCGTTTGACGTGGGCGAGACGATCTCGACCCGGACGCCGGACGCGTGGAATGACCGATAGAGCTATCGCCTCGCGAGCCAGGGCGGCGGCTCGCTCATGCCAGCGGATCCTCGAACAGGTCCTTCAGCGCCAGGCAAAAACCCGGCAGCACGTCGCCGCCGTCGAGCGACTGACTCTCGTCGAGCAGGACCGATCGATCGACGGCCGTGTAGACTCGCGCGGTCCGCTTCTTCGGGTCCACGATCCAGACGAGCCGCACGCCCGAGGCGAAGTACTCGCCCACCTTGCGGCGCATCTCGGCCGAGGTGTTGCTCTTGCTCAGGACCTCGACGGCCAGGTCCGGGGCCATCTGCGGGAGGGCCACCCGGACGCGCTTGCGGCCGGGGAGCCTGTCCAGTGATGTGAAAGCGACGTCCGGGATGCGGACCAGGCCGGCGAAGAGTTTGATGGTGCCATCGGGTCCGGTTATGCTTCCGAGCTTGCGCGGGACCACGAAATTGCCCAGTGCCCGGATGATGAGGCAAGCGATTTCGGACTCCTCATATCCCATTGGCTTCTCCACCAGGGTCCCCTCCACCAGCTCGCACAGCCGATTCTCGTCATCGAGGACGCGGAGCACATCCTGCTCGGTCGCGGTGCCGGGCGTCGGGTGCAGGCGGACGCGGGACGCGGGAATGCCGCCCAGTTGCTTGAGGAGGTCGCCGACTGTGACCAGGGGCCGGGGCGTCGTTGCAATGGCCATGGTGAATCGATCTCCGACCTTGAGGGGGTTCGGCCTCTTCGTCCGGTGGCCGGGCGTCTCATCTGGATTATACCCGACCGATCGCCATGCGGTCAGAACAGGCGCCCCGGCGCATCGACCCGGCCGGGCAGGAGCGCCGCGGCCACGGCGGCAAGGGCGGGATCCTCGGCGATCCGGCCGGCGGCGGCGCGGCAGGCGTGCCGGACGGTGGCCGGATCGCGGCTGCCGAAGTACTCGCCGATCGCGGCGAAGCTCGCCCCGGTTGCCATGCGTGCCAGGTGCATCGCCAGGTGCCGCGCGACCACCACCGAGGCGCGCCGACTCGGCCCGCGCAGGACGCTCAGCCGCACCCCCAGCCGCTCGGCGACCGACCGCGCGATGCCGTCGATCGACACGGCCGATGAGGCCAGCGAGACCTCGTCAGCGAGGATTATCTCGACGGCCGCGGCGTCGAGCGCGCGGGCCTTCGTCCTGGCCGCCGCGGTTCCCGCGCGCCCGTCCAGCCGGGTCTCGAGCGCCAGCCGGGCGAGCCAGCCCTCGAGGGTGCGGTAGCCGTCGGCGGCTCCGGCCAGCCGCTCGACCGCGCCGGCCTGGAGCAACAGCCCGCGAGCGCCGGCGTGCTCGAGCACATACCGACGCCGCGCCGACGGGCCGGGCGGGTCGATGCGGACGGTCAAACCCCCCTGGAGCCGGCCGATCAGCCGGCCGGGCCACTCGCGCCGCGGCCAGGTCGACGGCGGCGTCCGCGCCGAGACCGCGACCGACGCGCCAGCGGCCTCGAGCGCATCGAGTGTGTGCGCCAGCTCGTCCCGCGCCGAGGGCACGCGCGCCAGGCCCTCGAGGTCCTCGAGGATCAACAGGTCGACCGCGCGCAGCCGGCCCCGCAACGCCGACCAGCCCTCGACCTGCCGTTCGGCGGAGATGTCCGCGGCACTGCCCCCTCCGCTGGACGCCTCGGCGTAGGATGCGCCGAAGGTCTCGGCGTCGAGGTGCGCGACCGCCGCGCCCGGCTGGCGGAGCAATCGCTCGGCGACTAGCCCGGCCAGCAGTCGCGACTTGCCCACGCCCGAGGGCCCGTGCACTACTAGCGGAGTGAGCCCGGCATGCTCGCCCCGGGCGATCGCTCGCGCAGCGGCCATCGCCAACTCGTTCTCGGGGCCGGTGAGATAACCGTCCCAGGGATGAACCGGCGCTGCCGTCGGTGCGAGGGCAGGGGGGGTGGCGCCAACGCCGATGCCTGTGCCAGCGCCGGCGCCTGCGCCTGCGCTGGCGATCCCGGCGGCGCCCGGCGCGGCCACGGGCTCAGGCTCCCTCGCCCGGGGCGATGGTGAGCGTCACTTCCTTGCCGTCGCGGAGGATGACCACCTCGACGGGCTGGCCGGGTTCAACTTCCGCGGCGGCCGCGAAGACGTCGTTGATCGACGTCGTCCAGCGGCCGTCGAGCGTGGTGAGTACGTCCCCCGCGCGCAGCCCGCCGCGCTGGGCCGGCGAGCCGTCGTCGACCGTCGCCACGGGGACGCCCGGCGCGTCCAGGCCGCCCTCGGCCTTGCCCAGCCGGATGCCCCAGACCCCCGGCGGGGCCAGCACCCGCTCTCGGGCCACCTTGGGGCCGAGCATCCGCTCGGGCAGCTCCTTCATCAGGTCGCGGACCTCGTAATCCACCGGTACGAACGTCATCCGCTTCGCCTGGTAGTCGATCGTCGTTCGATACCGGGCGAACAGGGTAAAGCCCATGATGCCGTCGATCCGTTGATCGATCATCTCCCCCAGTGCGCCCAGGATCGGATGGTCGAAGACGATCACCGGCAGCCGGGTCACGGTCAGCCCGCCTGCCTCGAGCTTGTCGATCTCGGCCTCGCCCCGCATGCCGAACAGGAACGACCGCGGCGCGCGGGCCTCGACGACGCCCGATTCCTCGCTCACCTTGTTGCCCAGCAGGGTGATCGGCGCGCCCAGGTCGAAGATCAGGTGGTACGGCCCCTTGCCGTTGATCTTCGCCTCGACCAGCATGTGGTTGGTCGGCAGCATCCGGAACGGCACGACGACCGGCTTCGCCTTCTCGTCGTCGTGAGCCTTCTCCTTCACGACGGCCGGGACGACCGCCTTCGCGGCGATGGCCTGCTGAGCCTTCTCGGCGCCGCTGCCGGCGCGCGCCGATCGGAGACTCCGGCCGACGCCGGTCGCGACGAGCGCCGCCAGGAACATTGCGAGCATCATGCGCATCGATCGGTCCACGGCTTACAACCCCTCTCCAGCCTTGATGACCAGCCGCAGCTCGCGGATGTCGGCCCCCGAGCCGCGACGGACGAGCAGCGCGACGGTATCGCCCGGCTCGACGTCGGCGAGGATCGGCCGGGCCGACGCGGGCCGCTCGACCGCCTGACCGTTGATCCGCACCACCAGGTCGTCGGCCCTGAGTCCAGCCTCGTCGGCGGGCGAGCCAGCCAGCACCCGGCGGATCCTCAGCCCGGATGATGCGGCGGCCTTCGCGGCCGCGCCACCGTCGCCCGGATGGCCACCCTCGCCCGGGGCCGACCATTCGATGCCCAGAAACCCGCGGAGGTGGATTTGCTCCGGCGGCTGCTTGCCCGTCAGGAACGACAGCGCCTTGGCCAGCGGGCCCAGCGCGTTCATCGCCTGCACGCCCAGCGGCGCCTCGACCTTGTCGCCCGGCCGCGTGCGGGGCACCGGCGGTTCGCGCGGCTCACTGTCCAGCCGTGTCCAGGTCATCCGGTCCCGCGTCAGGTCGATCTCCAGCCGATACCGGCCCAGGATCGTGAACCCGAGGATCCCGTCGATCGTCGCGCCAGGCAGGCCCAGCGCGTTCATGCCCACCAGTTGATACGGATCCTCGACCCGCGCCTTGACGTTCGACAGCCGCGCGCCGCCCTCGATGTCCAGTCGCTTCACCGGCGTCCAGAAGTCCCCGGCATCGGGCGGCTTCAGCCCGATCTTCTTCGCCGCGTCGGTCGAGACGAACAGCGCCGGTGCGCCGGAATCCACCAGGAAGTTGAACGGCCCCTTGCCGTTGATCCGTACCCGGACGAGGAAGTGGTTCGTGTCGGTGAGGCGATACGGGACGCGGAACGACCGGCCGACCTGGGGGTCCCGTGCCGGCGGGTCGAACGCCATCGCCGCAGTCAGGGCCAGCGCGGTGGCGGCCAGGGCCGCGCCCAGGCGCCGCAGATTCGCAGTCATGAGCACGCTTCGCTTTCCATTTCCATTCGAGCCGGCCTG
Source organism: Planctomycetota bacterium (assembly GCA_021818605.1). Classification (GTDB taxonomy): domain Bacteria; phylum Planctomycetota; class Planctomycetia; order Isosphaerales; family Isosphaeraceae; genus JAKAUH01. The sequence goes on along the minus strand of JAKAUH010000809.1, from coordinate 456 downwards.
GGTGATGGGCTTTCGATCTGTGCTGTACCCTGCGATTATCCCAGAACGGGCGGAGGGGCGTCCAGCGGATCCGGCGCGAATTCTCTCCCCGTGGGGCGGATCGGGGAGGCCCTCACGAAATGGGGACAGGCATCTCGAAGACGCGGAGCCAGTCCCCATTTCGTCAGACGCCGGGCGCCGGCGAAGGATCGCGCCGCGGCGGATCGGCGGCGGCCGGCGCGGGCGTCGTCCCGGGCGTCACTCACATCAGCACGTCCATCGGCTCGAACCCGGCGCCCAGGACATTCCGATGCGGCACGTTCAGCCACCGGTCGAGCAGGCTGGCGTAGACGCGGCGGAAGTCGACGGTGTGCACCGGGTCGCCGTCCTCCAGCCGGGTCAGGTCGGGATGCTGGCCGTGCAGGCCGGGCCGAACGGGTTTTCCGAGCAAAAACACCGGCGCGGCGGAGATCGGAA
>JAKAUH010000017.1 GCA_021818605.1 Planctomycetota bacterium | reverse complement strand
TCCCCACCCTGGGGGTGGTCGACAAACCGACAACCGACAGGCCCTCTTCGGTCTGTCGGAAACCTTCCCACCCTGGGGGTGGTCGACAAACCGACAACCGACAGGCGTCGCCCTTTCTCGATGCAGGCAATTCGCGGGCCGATCCGCGGCCCGGGCGCCGGGGCGCGTTTTTGTTTGGACATCCCAGGCGAGAGGGACTTTAATGTGGGAATGGGATTTGAAGGGTCGTTTCCGCGGAGCAAGTCTGTGAGCCGGGCTCGAGGAACTCGATCCGCGGTGGTGCGGGACTGGTCCGTCCGCGGCGAGGCGAGGGATGTCCCATGGGAAGCGCGACGGCGGCCGACCTGCGGACGGAGCCCGTGCCAGGGGCCCGGGGATTTGAGCCCGAGGGGCCCGGGACAGGTGGGCCGATCGCCTCGCTGGGCTCGTGGATGGCCATCCTCGGGGCGATCCGGCTGGTCTGCGGGCTTGGCGATTACACTTCGGAGTGGCGCGCGGCCATGCGCGGGGCCGGGGTCGGCGAGGGAACGTTCTGGCAGTATGCGGCCGAACATCCGCCGATCCAACTGCTGGTTGCCGCCTGGCCGGCGGCGGTCGGGCTGATGCTGGTCCGATCGCGCTGGCACGAGCTGGTGAAGGTCGGTGCGGTGACGTTTTTGGTCCTATCGCTGGGCGGGATTCTCTCGGCGATGGCCGAATGGGGCGACTGGCACCGCGGGTTCGTGACGATCGGCTCGTTTCGCGTGACGCAACTGTCGCTGGTGCGGCTGTCGGTAGCCGGGCTGACGACGCTCCTGGTGGGCGTCGTTCAGTTGGTGCTGGAGCTGATCACCGGCCTGCGAGCCTCGGTCTGGGCGTTCCGCTCGCTGGATCGCGCCCCCGGGGCCGAGGTCGAGGTCGATCGCCGCGCGGCGACGCGGCGGACGCGGCTGGGCTGGATGGGGCTCATGGGCTCGCTCGTCTTCCTCGTCGCGACGGTCCACCTGCCGGGCTGGACGCCGTACCTCGAGCTGGCCACCCGCTCGTCGTTCCTCCGCGAGCTGCTCATCGGCGAGGACAAACCAAGGGTGAGGACGAACCGGCGGATGCGGTCGGCTCCCCCGGTGTGGTTCCGCGACGGGTCGATGCTGTACAGCCAGGCGATGCGGGACCAGACCGAGGGGCGGTACGCCAAGGCACGCGACACCTTCCTCAGACTGGTGTCGCTGCTGGACCCGCTCTCGCCGGAATCGCTGACCATGACCGAGCGCCAGTTCGTGTCCGAGGCCTACAACAACATCGCCTGGCTGCTGGCGACCTGCCCCGACGAGGGGCTCAGGGACGGCAAGGCGGCTGTTCTGCTCGCCCGCCGCGCGCTGGAGTTCCTGCCCAACGAGGGCAACACCTGGAACACGCTGGGCGTGGCGTACTTCCGCGCGGGCGCCATGGAGCAATCCCGCAGCGCCCTGTACCGCTCGATGGAGCTGCGGAACGAGGGGAGCAGCCACGACTGGTTCTTCCTGGCGATGATCCACGAGCGTGAGGGACGGAAGGAGCGGGCGCGCGAGTGGTACGACAAGGCCGCCGAGTGGAAGAAGCAGGCCCAGTTCGATTCCGACGAGCTGTACCGCTTCCAGTGCGAGGCCGCCACCGAGCTGGGACTACCGCACCCCGATCCCCCGGAGCACACCGCCCGGCGCACCCAGTTCCCGACGAACGCGCGGTCCCACCGCCCGAGGGGCCGGTTCCGGCACAACAAGGGCGCCGGGCCGCCACGCTGAAGTCGTAACTTCGGCGCATGGAGAGACGACGATGGACGAACAGATCATCCGGGGCGCCGGGCCGCCGCGCTGAAGTCGTAACTTCTGGGATCTAAAATCCCTCGCCTTCAGGCGACCACTTCCAGTGCGTGGGTTCGAGCCTGGCCAAACGTACCGGCTGTGGAACGTGGTGGTCGTGCGATGGGCGAAGCGGCTTGGATCTCGGTCTTCTCGGTAATCCATCGGAGTCGGGCTTGTAGCCGATTGCCGAACCCACCGGCTTCAAGCCGGTGGTGGTTCAGTCATTCGCGGGCAGATGGTGCCGGCTTCCCCTCGGGGATTCGAGACGACGAGCGACCGGGGCAGCGAATCCGGCCCCGGGGGCTTTCCTTTCGCGCGGTCCGCGTGAATGAGAAGACTTCGGTGCTCTCGACGCGCGGACGGTTCGTGTTGACGGGCTGGCGGATTCCGACGATACTCCGCCGACCCCAGGTCTCCCGTTCGCCGGAATCCACGGCGATCGGCCCGCGTCCGGACGGCGCGGCCGGCCGAGGGCCCACCCCGATGGACACGGACACGGATGTCATGCGCCAGGTTGCCACAAAGACGTTGATCGGTTTGTGCCTGTGCCTGATCCTGACCCCGGCGGTGCGCGGCGATGGCCCGCCGCCGGGCGGCGAGGCGCCGCTCGCCCGGGCGCGCCGGCTGATCCAGGCGGGCGACCGCGCGGCCGCGGTGACGCTGCTCGAGGATGCCCTGATCGACGGCCCGGCCGGCGACCGGCGCGCCACGCTCGAGTTGCTGGGCCAGTCGTACGAGGCGATGGCCCGCGAGGCCGAGGCCGCCGGGCGATCCGACGACGCGGCTCGCTACCGCGACAACCTGGCGATTCTGGAGCGGGCCCGACGAGCCGCCGGCATCCCGCCGGCCGCCACGCGTCCCGAATCGCCGCGGCCAGGGTCCCGAGCGGCCGCGGTTTCCCCGCGGCCCGGGCCGTCCCACCCCGCGAGCGAGGCCACCGCGCCGAAGGCCCCGGCAACGAAGCCGGTCCCGAAGGCCGCGAACGATCCGGTCGCGGCCGCGCCGGCGTCCCGGCCCGCCGCCGACGCGATCCCCGAGGCGCCGCGGGTCGACGAGCCGCCGCCGGCCTACGGGCCCCCCGTCCTCGAGGCACCGCGGTCCGACCCGAGCCTGGGCGAGCCGCTGACGCTGCCCGAGCCGGCGGATCTTCCGAGGCCCAGTCCCGCGCCGGCCGCTTCCGCCAGCCAGGCAGCGGCGGGCACACCAAACCGGGTTGCCACAGCCCCGGCCGCGGTCGCCCCGACAACGCCCGCGGCCAGTGCCCTCGCACCGGTTCCACCGCCCGCGGCGATCGGCCCCGCGGACCCGGTTGCTCCCTCGGGCGAGATGCTGGTGAACCCCGGCGCGGCGATCGGAGATGCATCGCCGGCCGCGGCACCTTCGCCTTCGCCTTCGCCTTCGCTGGCGCTGCCCCAGGAATCGCGGCCGGGGCGCGGCAACACGCCCGCACCCGAGGCCGCGGTGACGCGGCCGGTGCCCTCGCGCCGCGGGCCCGCACTCGCCTTGCCCGAATCCGACCCCGCCGCGCAGTCCGCCGAGGCCGACCGGCTGTTCCAGGCCGAGCGCTACGACCACGCGGGGCACATCTATGCCGCGCTGGCCGCGCACAACCAGCTCTCGGCCGAGCGGCGGCCGCACTGGGCGTACTGCCGTTATCGCGCGGTCGTCCGGCGGATCAACGCCCATCCCCGCTCGCGCCGCGAGTGGGACGAGATCGAGGGTGAGATCCGCAACATCCAGCGCCTGGCTCCTGGTGTCTGGTTCGGCGACTACCTGATGAGCAAGATCGCCGAGATCCGGCGGCCCCGCGGCCGCGGCCGGAGGCCGCTGTCCGCCAGCGGCAACGCCGTGATCCGGGGCTCCGACCCCGACGAGCCGCCGGCGTCGACATCGCCGTCGCCGTCGCCGTCGCCGTCGACGCCCGCCGCGTCCTCCTCGAGTGCCGCTCCGGCTCGCTCGTCGTCGCGCCGTCGTCTCTTTGGCCGCTCGCGGACCTCACAGGGGCCCGCCGGACCGCCGGCCGCGCCGGCGATACCCGGCTTGGGCACGAGCACTCCCGGGCTCGAACCCGACCAGACGCTGAGCCTGCCCGGCGACCTGTCCCGGTCCGACGGACCGGCGAGGCGCCCGGGCTCGCCCGGCCGTGCCGTCCGACTCGGGCTGAACGACGACCCGGCCAACTCGGGCCGGATCGCCTGGCAGGTTCACGAGACGGCCAACTTCCGCATTTATCACTGCGACCCCGAACTCGCCGAGCGGGCCGCGTCGATCGCCGAGGCCACGCGATCCGCGCAGGTGAAGCGATGGGGCAGCCCGGCGGCCAGGGCGACCTGGTCGCCGCGGTGCGAGCTCTACCTCTTCCCCGACCGCCGCCTGTACGCCGAGACCACCGGTCAGCCAGAGAGCTCGCCGGGGATCTCATCAATGGCGAACGACGGCATGCGCGTCGTGTCGCGGCGGATGAACCTGCGGGCGGATCACCCGCGGCTCCTCACGGCGACCTTGCCGCACGAGGTGACGCACATCGTCATGGCCGACCTGTTCGTGACCCGGATGATCCCGCGATGGGCCGACGAGGGCCTGGCGGTGCTCGCCGAGCCGGTCTCCGAGCAGCACCGCCGCCGCGCCGATCTGAAGGAGCCGCTCGACACCGGCCGGGTCTTCGAGGCCGGCCAACTGATGACGATGGACTATCCCGAGCCGAAGGACTGGAAGCTGTTTTATGCCCAGAGTGTCTCGCTGACGCGGTTTCTGGTCGATCAGGGTCCGCCCGAGCGGTTCATCCAGTTCGTGCGCGAGGCCCAGCGCCTGGGCCCGGAGCCGGCACTCCGCGACGTCTACCAGATCGACGGCCTCTCGGCGCTTCAGGAACGCTGGCTGGCCTATGCGCGAAGCCAGGCCGCCGAGAACGTGGCAATCAGCCCGGGCGCCGAGGCGAAGGCGGATGCAATTCGGCGAGATTGACTGGCCGACTCGGAAGCCCTGGACGGCGGTCCCGTCGGTCAGGCTCTCAGCCTGACTCCGGAGCCGTCTGTCAGGCTGAGAGCCTGACCGACGATTTCGGCGAGGCCCGTTCGCTCGTCCCGCAGGTCAGGCTCTCAGCCTGACTCCGGAGCGAACCGTCCGGCCCCCGGAGGAATCCATGATCGAAGGCGTCCTCCAACTTCTTGAGGGGATGAGCCGTCGGCCGGGCATGTACGTCCAGCCGGTCGAGGTTGGAACCGTCCAGAGCTACCTCGATGGCCTCGAGGCCGGGTGTCATTTCGGCGGGCTGCACGTCACTCGCGAGATCTACGAGGCCGCGGCAGCGTCCCGCGGCTGGGAGCGGCGAGCGACCGGCATCGTCTGGCACATGGAAGCGAAGGGGCCCGACACGACGGCCATCATTCAGGAGCTGATCGCGGTCGAGGCCGAGGCGTTCCGCAGGGCGGCCGCGGGTCGGGCTTAACACGCCGCTCCGATCGAGGCCCCGAACGACAGGACGGCCTCGGAGCGATAGGGCGTAAGGTGGGCATCGCCCACCAGTTCAAGGCTCAGACAGAGGATGTGAAAGAATCGAAGACAAGGAGCAAAGAGCGGAGAACAAAGCGGCGTGATCTGTTGCTCGGTCGCCACTTGCATCTGTCTGCTCTCTTCTCTCCGTCCTTCGGAATCGATTCCTTCACAGGCTTTCAGGCGAGGTGCGACGGCGTCCGACTCAGCACCTCGTCCAGGGCCCCGGCGATGGCGGCGTCTCCGAAGTTGGTCACAGCCTCGTCGTGGGCCTGGCCATCGGGCCCGTGATGCACGAGCCAGCCGCGGGCGATCGGCTCCAGGCCGCGGGCTCGGGCCGCCTCAGCGGCCAGGAGGAGGCGAAGCCGATGTCTCGCCGGGTCGTCCATCGCGTCGGCGACGGCGACGACGACGTGCCAGCCCCCCTCGTGGTCGCGGAACGCCAGGTCAGCCGCGCCGTGGCAGACGACCGCGGCTCCAGCGCCGGTCGTCGCGGTTGTGGTGACATCCAGGTCATCCACGATCGACGGATCGCGGCCCGAGGCCGCGTGGCGCAGGGCCCGGAACGCGGGCAGCTCCCACAGCGCATCGAGCCGGCGGACCGCGTCGCGGATGAGCGCGGGACCAGCCGCCGGCACCTGACGCTCGGCGGCCAGCGCGGCGAGCGCGCCCATCGCGGGGGGATCGGGCCGGCGCCAGCGAGGGTCGCGCACGATCGCACGAACCAGGCCGTCGAGCCTCGCCGTGCGGGAGGCAGCCGCCGCGGCCGGGTTGAGCTCGAGATAGCGCGGCATGCCGCATGGGCGAGCCGGTTCCTCGCTGGTTGGCACAGGCGGTCCGGCGCCCTCGATCGCCTCGGCGATGGCCGTGATCGAAAGACGAGCGGGCGCGGGCGACGGTGCGGTCGCCGCATCACGATCCGGCGGCCGATCCTCGCGCGGCGGGGGCGGCGTCATCCGGTGGACGCGGACATCCGGCCGAGGGCCGGGATCGGCCGGGTCGGGCGCAACGCGGCACGCACCGGTGGCGCGGTCGAACCGCTCGTCGAGCAGCCGCATCGCGACCGCGTTCGACGGCACGGACTCGCCGGCCTGAAGGCCGGCGGAGAGGATCAACGCATCGCGGGCGCGGGTGGTCGCCACGTAGAAGAGGCGGAGCGATTCCTGCTCGTCATCGGCGCGCTCGAGCGTTAGATAAGCCCGCCAGACCGGGTCGTTCTCGCCGGCGTCGGTGCTCGCGGCCGTCGCGTCGGGCGCCTGGGGCATCGGCAGCGGCGGGCGGACGACCAGGCCGAGATCCGGGCGGCAGGCGACGAGCGGACTCTGGCCGCGCGAGGTGCGCCCCACGTCGGGCAAAACGACGATGGGGAACTCGAGCCCCTTGGCCTGGTGGATCGACATCAGGCGGATGCTCGCGCCCTCCTCATCAGTCGTCGCGGCCTGCTCCTCCTTCGGCTCGTCCTCGAGGTCCGCCCGCAGCCGGGCGACGAAGTCGGCCAGGGTGAACCCGCCCTGGCGGTCGAAGTCGCGGGCCAGTCGGACGACCTTCCGCGTGTTCGCCAGCTTGCGGTCGCCGAGGAACTCGCAGACGACCGCCGCCGCGAACCCCGATTCGTCCAGCACCCGGGCCACCAGCTCGGCCATCGGGATGCGGTCCTTGTCCGCTCGCCAACGCGCCAGCAGCTCGACCGCCCGCGCGGCCCGCGCGCGGTCGAGGCCCGAGAGGCCGGGGATCGCGTCGAGCCAGTACACGCCGGCCGTGATCCCTCCCTCGCGCTCGCGCGACGTCGACAGGCGGAACAGCCCCTCGTCGCTGACGCCGAAGAAAGGGCTCCGCAGCGCACCGGCCAGCGCGACCTCGTCGAACGGGTCCTCCACCACCGACAGCAGGTTGATCACGTCGTGAACCTCCTGCTGCGCGTAGAACGCCGAGCCGCCGATCGTGTGGTAGTCGAACCCCTCGTCGGCCAGGGCCGATTCATAAGGCCACAGGTCGGTCATGGCGCGGAACAAAAGCGCGACGTCGCCGGCATGCGCCGGGCGGACCGAACCGGTCGCGCGGTCGAGCACGGGCCAGCCGGCATCGAGCCGCTCGCGCAGGCGACGAGCAATGCAGCGCGCCTCGATCATCCGCCGCTCGTGCGCCGAGAGCTTCGGGGCCGGAGGCCGGGTGCCGCGCTCGCCGTCGTCCGACTGCTCCGCGCGGTCCTCCTCGTCCTCGCTGCTGTCTTCCGCCGACGCCGGCCAGAGGAACTCGACGGCCGGCTGGCAGGTGTCCTGGCCGCGGATCGGGAGGAGCCGGTGCGGGTCCTCGGGGATCGGTCGGGCCTCGCGGTCGTCGCCGTCGCCGTCGCCGTCGCCGTCGCCTCCACCATCGGAGGGGCCCAGGTCGCGGAAGCACTCGCCGAAGAGGGCGTTCACGAAGCCGATGACGCCCGGGACGCTGCGGAAGTTCTCGGTGAGGCTCAGCCGCCCGCGCGCGGGAAACGCGGCCCGCCAGTCGCGGAAGATGCCCGGCTCGGCGCCTCGGAACCGGTAGATCGACTGCTTGACGTCGCCCACCACGAACAGCCGGCCGGTGAGGAATGCGTCGCCGCTGAGCAACTGGAGGATCTGGCCCTGGATGCCGTCGGTGTCCTGAAACTCATCCACCAGGACGAACTCGACCATCGGGGCCCGGTCGCCAGGCCGGGCGGGTGTGGCGATCTCGGGATGGTCGCGCAGCAGGTCGCGGGCCTTGACCAGCAGGTCGTCGAAGTCGAGCCCGTGGCGACGGTGCTTGAGCCGCTCGTGCTCGCGGCGGACCCAGAGCGCCAGCCGGGCGAACCGCAGGCTGCGTTCGGCCGAGGCGAGCAGCATCTCCTGGTTGGACCACCCGAGCGCCGGGCGGACCTCCTTGCGCAGGTGCTCCCGCAGCTCGGTGAAGGCGTCCTTGACGCCCTCATAGACCTCCTGCGACGGCCACGCGGGGGCCCTGGGCAGGTCCTGCACGCGCAGCAGGCCCACCAGCTCGTCGAGCCGGTCGACGGAGCAGGGGGGCGCGGTCGGGCCGAGGATGGCGAGTCCCTCGAACACGGCCGCGGCGCGCTCCATGATCCGCGAGTTGTCCGAGTCGAGCCGCACGAGCCGCCGCGAGCAGGTCGCGGCGATCGCCGCGGCCCGGTCGCGCACGGCCGGCCAGAGCCGCTCGCGGGCCAGGTCGAGCCAGCGGTCGACGATCGCCTGGGGCGTGAGGCCGGCCCACTCCTCGAGGTCGATGGCGTTTCGCTGGGTCGCCAGCCGCCCGAGGGCGTCGCGCACCTGGGCGAGCCCGAACTCGGTGCCCAGGTCCATCAGGTCGGCATCGCGCTCGGCCAGCCGCCGCCGGATCGCGATCCGGACGGCCTCATCCCGGAGCGAGCCGCCGATCGACTGGTCCAGGATCGCGAACTCGGGATCGACGCCGGCGAGCAGCGCATGACGGCGGAGCAGCCGGGCGCAGAACTCGTGGAACGTCCCGATCGGAGCGGCGTCGAGCCCGCGGAGCACGGCCGCCCACCACTCGGCCTCGGCGGCGGACGATGAGGTGCTGCCGCCATCGGCCGCCAGCCGGGCGCGGCAGCGGGCGCGGATGCGCTGGCGGAGCTCGCGCGCGGCCTTCTCGGTGAAGGTCAGGGCCACGAGCGCCTCGAGCGGCCGGCCGCCGCCGTCATCCAGCGCGGCGAGGAACCGCTCGGTCAGCACCATCGTCTTGCCGCAGCCGGCCCCGGCGCTCAGGGCCACGCTCGCATCGGGGACGGCCAGCGCCCGGCGCTGCTGGACCGTCAGCGAGATGCCCGCGGCGCTCGCGTGTGGGGTCGAACCCGCGCTCATGGCGTACCTCCCGGCCCAGCGGCCGATGGGCCGCCGCGGCGGCCCGTGGACTTGCCCCCGCGCCGCACGGTTTCCCATTGCGGCGCCTCGGGCCGGTCGTAGCGCTTGGCCGCCAGCCGGGCCTGGCGCACGCGGCAGATCGCGCGGAACTCGCAGAAGCCCTCGCAACCGTCGAGCTGCGAGTCGACCACGAACTCGCCGCGCCTCAGGCGATCAACCAGCGCGCCGACATAGGCCTCGAGCTCGGCCTGCACCGTGTCCCACGCCTCGAACGCGATCGCCGTGTAGCCCTTTTCGCGCAGGGCCCAGTAACCCACATCGCCCAGCGCCAGGCCCTGCTCGGTCAGGTCCAGCCGCTCGACGGCCATGGCATAAAGCGGAAGCTGGAGCTTGCGCGCGTTGCGCACCTCGGTGGCGGACGGGCCGTGTCCGCTCTTGTAGTCGATTACGCGGAATGCCGGGCCGTCCGGGCCGTTCACGATGTCGATGCGGTCGATCTTGCCCTGGAGCCGCACGGCCCGCGAGCCTCGGCCCAGCTCGAGCCACGGGTGCCCCGAGTCGTCGGCACCGAAGCTCACCTCGAACTGGTGCGGCACCGGCGCCGGGCCGTCCACGGCGTAGCGGATGTGCTGGACCCGGTAGCGGAGCACCGTCTGGACCAGCCGGCGGCGTTCGATCTCGGCGAGGCCCTGCGCGACCTCCGAGGGATCGACCGGCTCGGCCGCCAGCGCGTGCTCGAGCGCGGTCTGCTCGAGCTGCTCGATGTCCTCGGCGTCGGCCGCATTGCGCTTGAGTTGCTCGAGTTCTTCGAGAATCCGATGGATCCGGCTGCCGCGCTCGGTGTAGTCCTCGTCGATCTCGTCGCGGCGCTCGGCCGGCTCGAGCTTCAGGACATATTTGCAGTAGAACAAAAACGGGCAGTCGCTGTACGTCTCGAGCTGGCTGGCGCTGAAGAGATTCTCGGGCGGGAACAGAGCGGCCACGTCGAGCATGACGTGCCCGTCGCGGAGCAAGCCGTCATATTCGCCGAACGGCGTCCCGCGCAGCCTCCGCGACAGCACCCGCAGCGCCGCGGCCGTGCCGGCCAGCGGCCGGCGATGGCCGGGCAGGTCGAGCAGGCCGGCGAGCGCTTGCGAGTCGCCCCGCCCGCGGGCGATTGCCACCGCGCGGACGCGCAGGTCGGCCGGCGAGCCGGCCAGCTCGGGCGCGTCGATCAGGGCGGGGTCGAGCCGGCGGACCGCGCGATGGCAGGCGGCCAGCGCCGAGGGCTCAAGGTGCCCCATCAGCTCG